>JAZGCT010000051.1:0-8015 GCA_036477085.1 Thermoplasmata archaeon
GGCCCTCTTCCATCTTCTTCTCATCTTCAGACATGAGTTCGCTGGGGAGCTCCTCGGCCTCCCTCTCGGCCTCTTCCGTAATCCTTGCATCGCAAATCTCGCACGTCTCAGTCTCTGGATCCAGAAAAGCACCGCACGTGGGACACATGCCAATGTCTGAATCTGGAATCTCCGGAGCAATCTTGTCAATATCACCGAGGCCGATCTTCTTCTTCTCGTCCAGATGGGCTCCGCAGATGTCGCATGACTCGGCATCCGCCTTCAAGAAAGCCCCACATCTGGGACAGAGATACAATGCATCCGAAGAGGGCTTGGCGGCCATGACCTTCTTCTTATCGGCAACTTTGATAATCTCGACACCGCAATGCGAGCACTGGGACCGACCTTCTTCGATCAGACCGCCGCACTCCATGCAGAGAATGCCCCTCGGCTCTTCCTCTTCCTCGTCCGGTTCCCCATCATCCAAGAACTCGGCGCCGCATCTGGGACAGTCTGTGGCCCCGTCAGCCAGCAGAACACCGCAAACAGGACAAAGGTATAGACTGGGCTCTTCCTCTGAGTCAGCGATCTCGGACAGCGTTTTCTCTAGGTCGTCCAGGTCGATGCCCAGGTCGTCAGTATCCTCTGTCTCCCCTGGCCCCATGACCTCTTTCAAGGTCTCGGTGGCTTCCTGAAGGATCTTCTCTTCGCAGTCCTTGCAGGTGGTTTCGCCTTCTTCCAGAGGTTCTTGACAGAGAGGGCAGAGTCTCTCTTTTTTAGCCAACGGAAACACCGATGTCTATACTGAATAAAATTATCAGTCTTGGAAATATATACTTATTGGTTTATTTCTCAAGTCTAGGCAGTAATGTGGCTATTTGGGGTCTGGGCTAAACGGGCGACAAAAGGAATAATATGTCCGCTTGCATTTGGCCTCATGTGGTTGATTATAGGGTTGTGGTAGCTGGAGTGTTGGGAATCGGCCCCGCTTTGGCCTTTCTCTTCCATGCCATGAGGAGATACGACGTCCCCTTCGTGGACGAGCCACTTTTTGATGCCGGTAGACTTTTCATGCTTTTCGCGGGAGGAATGATATTCGGGGGGGTCTCAGCGTTCATGTCCTTCACCTTTCCGCCGGCGTCTGACTTCCTGATCCTGCTGGCATTGTTGATAGGCTTTGCTCTCTTCGAGGAGCTTTTCAAGTTCGTGGTGGTCAACATGAAGCAGTTCCAGCTGAAGTACGAGACCACCTTCTACGGGCTCTCTCTGGGTTTGGGCGTAAGCTCGATCACCATGCTCATGACCAGCTTCATACTGATGCCCGTCAAGTTCGATACTGCAACGGCCTACGTGGCGGTCGCCCTTGCCGCAGTATACTCGATAAGCGTGTGTTCGCTGCACGCGAGCACTGGCTCGTACATAGGATACGGAAGCGCCACAGGATATGTGTGGAACTACTTCATCCAGGCGATGATAGCCAGGGTCGCATTCGCGGTGATGATCATCCCGTTCATCCTGGGAACGGACCAAGTCCTTTCAGCGATATCCATGGTCGTTGCCGCCGTTTTCTCCATCCTCCTGTACGTTCACGTGTACACCCACATCCTTCCAGAGACCCTGCCAGATAAGGAAAAGAAAAGGAAGAGAAGGACAATTCGCAAAATGAAAATTGGCTCGTAACTTATATGGTCGAAGCGGGAGATTTATTCTAAAATGGATTCTCCACCACCTCCCCCTCCACCCATGGTGTTCAAGGAAGAACTGACCCCGCCCCCACCGCCACCGAGGGTTGTGACACCGGCGATAAAACCTAAAGCACCAAAGCCAAAAGTAGCAAGACCTGTGTCCAGACCAAGGCCCGCTCAGTCAAGAAGAGTGCGGAGGCCACGGCCGAGAAGGAGGTCCGGAAAGGGCTTCATCTTTTTCAAGGTAATAGTGATCTCGTTCCTGCTCCTCATTCTCGCATTGATGCTCGTCCCCCAATTGAGGGATTCACCCCTCCAGTGGCTTAATCCGATGTCCTACCGCCAGTTCCCGGAGATGGCCGAGTTCACCGTAGAGAGGAGGATGTCCATATCCAACGTCCAGAGCTTTGGATTCGACATTCCCCAATCCAAGAGCCTGCCAGGCAGTCAGAGAGTCCTGTCGGTCACCACCAACCCCCAACCCACGATATTGCAGAAATACGGCTACGACTGGATGGACTGGGATGCCTCGCCGGGCGAGGTCATCACCATACGGACTTCATACAGGACCTGGACGGTATGGTGGGACATGGACTCGAACCCCTCCCTGACGGTGTATCAGGCTAGGAAGTTCGATCCATACTTCAACACTCTTGCGATCCAGTACAACCACGATGAGTGGAGAATAGAGACCACGCATCCGGACATCGTCTCCATTGCCAGACAGCTGGAGGTGCAGGGAGGATCGGTCTCCGACAACCTTGAATCCATCTTCAAGTACCTGGACAAGAACTTCGAGTACAGCACGAGGGATGGGGGTGGCGTTAAGACTTCCAGCGCGACGCTGAACGACAGAACCGGGGACTGCGACGACATGACCTTCCTGTTCGTGGCCATTGCGAGGGAGATGGGGATACCGGCCTGGCCGGAGCTGGGAGCCATGTACAACCCGTTGACCCGCGAATGGGTGGGCCACGGCTGGATAGAGGCTTATGTTCCGACCACAACCGGGGGAGTGAACGTCTCGATAGATATGGTGAACGACGAGTTCCTCGTCAGAGGCGCCAACAGGTTCGCGGACTTCGAATCCGACGGGGATGGGGACCATCTGGAGGACTATTATTACTCATATTCGTTCATCCCCGAACCATCACAGTCACCGGAGATCAACGACTATTACGTGGACAGGGAATACGACGCCACCGGAACGGTCACAGTGAAGCTGGGTCACGACGGAAAGCCTGTGCCGTTGTTCGAGTGGCTGTTGATTCTAATAGTGGCTATCGTTGCCACCGTGATAATTCTAAAGGTCGCTAAACGGCGCGGAAGACGCCGGGCTCGGGCTCGTAGATGATGCTCTCCCTGAGCATGAGCTCCAGGCGCTTGCCGACTTCCCTGACCCCCAACATCCTGAGCGCCTTCTGAAGATCATTTCTCGTGAAGCTGCCCTGAATCTCGGTTAGGCTTTTGACCACGAGCTCCATTCGTTCCTGAGAATCGGTCATGGTGGACGCCTCGGAGACCATTCTGGAGTAAGGATCGTCCGCATCTGGCTTGGCAGACTCCTCCGCAAGTGCCTCCCATTCTTCGGTCCCTCCTTCCAGTTCGGCGTTCATCCTGGCGACCGCTGAGGCGACCTCTCTCTGATCACGAGATTCAAAGAACTTCTTCATCTCCTTGAGCTTGAGCACGTTCCCGCATTGACAGCTGGCCGTCTCGTTCCTCAGGTCTGCCCCCATCGCCTTCCTGCATCTTGAGCAAAGAACCACGCCGTACATCCCGTCCATCACCTATTCGAACCCTTTCCTCATCAGATATGCGTCCTCCCTTCCGTCCTAGTAGCCCTTCAACACCTTCACGACCTCGTAGCCCAGAGTGGAGTAGAGGTTCAGAGCTTCCCGGTTCTGGGCACCGACTTCCAGGTCCACCTGGGTCGCCCCGGAATCCGCAAACCATTTCTCGGCCGTCGCCATCAATTCTCTGGCAACACCTTTCTTCCTCCATTTCGGATGGACCCCTATGGACACCACCTTTCCCTTCATACCTCGAGCAGAAAGCATGACCGATCCAACTGGATCGTCCCCATTGAAGAAAAGGAATGTCTCCTCGTTGTCGCCCCTGAGGAACAAATCGATCTGGTCCTTAGTATAGCGCGTCTTGCTGAAGCACGCCCTTTCCAGCCCCAGAAGAATGGGCAGGTCTTCCACGGTGGCCTTCCTGATCACGATTCCTTCAACGCTCACTGGCTATATCTAGATTTCTTCGAACCAGACTCAACGTCCCTTGCCCACGACCCTCTCGAGAACTTCGTAGCCCCGAACCGCGTCCTCCTTGTTGAGGATGAAAGTGAGCTCTGTGTTGGTGGAGACGATCTCAAGGATGTTTATGTTGTCCCACGCCAGGTTTCTCACGATGTTGAAGATGACACCAGGGGTGTACAGGAAATCCATAGAGAAGGTAAGTGTTAATGATACAAGGCCAGTCTCCACATTCAGTATGTTCTCACCCTTCAGGAACTTCAGGGCCCTCTCCCGATATCTCTCGTTGGTCACTATGCTGACCTCGTATCTTCCGTGGACGGCGTTGAGGATGTCACCGGTCTCGAAATCGACGATGTCGTACAGTTGCTTGAGCTTGTCCAGTAGTGTTGGTGATCTGCGAACTGCTATGTCGCAGATGTCTGTCTTCAGTATGATCTCAGAAGTGTAATCGAATGTGACCTTGCTCTTCTCCTTCAGGGTTTCAGCGTACCTGCGAAGTGCCATCACGATGGCGTGATGTTTGACCTTCTTGCCCAATTCCTTCTCGATATCTAGCTTGAGCTGTTCTGCCAGCGAACCGAATGAAACGATCCCCCTGCTCATCGCCTCCAGGACGAAGACCCTGTCCCTGACCAGCTTCTGGGCAACGTGGCTGACTGTCACCATAACTTTCGCCATTCCATTTTGTGATTATAGTCACAATGAGTTCTTATATAATGCTTTTGTTAGAATCGATTGCGTGATATCATGGCCGAATGCATCGAATGCGGAGCGCAGATAGCACTATCAAAACCTGAACAGGGAGAGATCGTGGATTGTCCTGATTGCGGCACCGAACTCGAGGTCGTCACCGACAATCCAATCGCGCTGGCCCTTGCACCTCAAGAAGAGGAAGATTGGGGCGAGTAGCCAGGATGGTTGGATGACATGAAGTTGGGATTCCTATATTCGATTATCCGAAAAGACGAGAAGATGCTCCTTGAGGAGATACGTAACCGGAACGTCGACCTGCAGAAGGTCGATGACAGGGAGACCATGTTCGAGATCGAGAACAACGGTTGGGACATGGACGTGATATTGGAGAGGAGCGTCAGTCACTCGAGGGCCCTGCATGCACTGGAGTTCTTCGACCTATACGGAATCCCAACTGTAAACACCCATGATGTCGCCAGGATATGCGGGAACAAGGCGACGTGTTCGCTTGCACTTGCTCGAAGCAACATCCCCATACCGAAGACCATAGTCGCCTTCACGCCGGAAACGGCTTTGCGCGCCATGGAGAAGATCGGCTATCCTGTCGTACTGAAACCTGTCACTGGGTCATGGGGGAGATTGCTGTCCAAGGTGAACGATAGGGAAGCTGGGGAAACGATACTGGAACACAAGGTCATACTCGGTGGCTATCATCATTCAATATTCTATGTTCAAGAGTATATCGAGAAACCCGATCGGGACATCAGGACGTTCGTGGTTGGGGATGAAACGGTTGCGGCCATCTACAGGAGCTCCAAGCACTGGATAACCAACACCGCAAGAGGCGGCGAGGTGAGCCGATGCGAGGTCACCGATGAACTGAACGAGATAAGCCTCAAGGCCAGCGAGGCGGTCGGGGGAGGCGTGTTGGCCATTGACATTTTCGAAACTCCTGACGGACCGCTCGTGAACGAGGTGAACTACACGATGGAGTTCAGGAACTCGGTGGGGCCTTCAGGTGTCAACATTCCGGCCAAGATAATCGATTACGTGGAGGAGGTTGGGCGTAGATGAGGGTCGGGATCGTGGGAGGTTCCGGCTACACTGGTGGAGAGTTGATCAGGCTTCTGCTTATGCATCCAGAGGTGGAGATCTCCATCATCACATCCGAGACATACAAAGGAAAGACGGTCAAGCGGGTTCATCCCAATCTCAGGGGAGTCACGGACCTGAGGTTCTCCGGAATGGACGAATTGGATTCATATGATCTATTGTGTTGCTGCCTTCCTCACGGGATGACCATGGAGAGGATGCCGGAATTCCTGGAACGCGCTGAAAGGATCATAGACCTGAGCGGGGATTTCAGACTGAGGGACCCTGAAGATTATCAGACCTGGTACGGCGTGGAGCATCCGAATCCAGAACTTCTGAGCGAGGCTGTTTACGGTATCCCGGAACTGCATAGAGAGGAGATACGAAAAGCAAGATTGGTTAGCGGGGCAGGTTGTTTGGCCACATCTGCAATATTAGGATTGTACCCGCTGGCGAAGGAAGGACTAATCACGGGAACCACTGTCATAGATTCAAAGGTAGGGTCCTCGGCAACCGGAGCCAAGAGCTCTAAATCAACGCATCATCCCGAAAGGAGCGGGGTGGTCAGGAGCTACAAGCCAACAATGCACAGGCACACGGCGGAGATGGAGCAAGAACTGGGCGTGGATGCTGCCTTTTCGCCACATGCGGTGGAGATGGTGAGGGGAATACTGTCAACATGTCACGTCTTCCTGCACGAGCCATTGGAGGAGAAGGATGTCTGGGGAGTCTACAGATCGGCCTACGGTGACGAGCCGTTCATCAGGATAGTCAAGGAAAAGAGCGGGATATACCGGTATCCAGAGCCCAAACTTCTGATCGGATCGAACTACTGCGACATCGGCTTCGAAAGGGATGACAGGAACAACCGATTGGTGGTCATGAGCGCCATAGACAATCTGATGAAGGGGGCCGCCGGACAGGCCGTGCAGTGCATGAACGTCATGTACGGATTCGAGGAAACTCTGGGTCTGGAGACCATAGGGCTTCATCCAATCTAGGTGGTTGAATGATAGTGGTAAAGGTCGGTGGCGCTGAAGGGATTGACATTCAAAACGTCATCAGAGACCTAGCAGGTTATGATCAGTTCGTCTTGGTGCACGGGTGTTCGTCAGTGGTGAACAAGATGTCCGAGGAGGCAGGCCATCCGCCCCGAATGGTCACATCGGTATCAGGCTACACCAGCAGGTTCACTGACAAGAGAACTATGGAGATCTTCGAAAAGGCGAATGAGAGCATAAACAGAGAGATAGTTACATCCTTTCAGAACCTCGGCGTCAATGCCGTGGGACTCGTAGGTGCTGATGGTGGATTGCTTCGGGCCAGAAGGAAGGACGCAATAAAGATAATAGAAGATGGGAAGAAGAAGGTCCTCAGGGGAGATTACACGGGAAGGATCGAGTCCGTAAACGTGGATGTTCTGAACTCCTTGTTGGACGAAGGTCGTCTTCCAGTTGTTGCACCAATAGCGGTATCCAATGAGAATGAAGCGGTGAACGTGGACGGGGACAGGGTAGCCGCTGCGATCGCTGGGGCATTGCATGCAGACACACTCATCTTCCTTTCAAATGTACCAGGTCTGATGGACCTTGACAGTGACCGACTCATTGACAGGATCACAGTCGATGACACCATGAACTATGCCAAAGGCAGGATGAGAAAGAAGATGCTCGGAGCGAAGGAAGCTCTGGAATCTGGAATCCGACGGGTCATACTCAGTGACGCGAACACGGAGAGACCAGTAACGGATGCTATGAACGGAGCCGGAACGGTGATCGAATGAGAACAGAGGATGATCACAATTCCCGCCTGTATCCCAAAAGGGGCATGCAGATCGTCAGAGGCTTGGGAGCGAGGCTCTGGGACAGCGAGGGCAAGGTATACGTGGACATGGGCGCGAGCATCGGCGTGATGAACGTGGGCCACAGCAATCACTACGTGACAGAAGCTATAAGGCAGCAGTCAGAGCAACTCATGTACGTCTACAGTCTCTTCCACAATGACCGAAGGGAGCAACTGCTTGAGAAGCTGGCCGAGATAACACCCGGTCCGCTAACAAGACCGTTCCTGTGCAATTCCGGTACCGAAGCGGTGGAAGCGGCCATCAAGTTCGCCAGGGGGCACACCAAGAAGAAGTGGATCATCGGAGCCAAGAGAGGTTTCCACGGCAAGACCTACGGATCATTGAGCGCCACCTGGGGCAAGAGATATCGAGAACCTTTCGAACCATTGGTACCGGACTTCGAGCATGTAGTGTACGGTGACATAGACTCATTGAACGAGCACATCTGCGATGATGTTGCGG
>JAZGCT010000052.1:0-3450 GCA_036477085.1 Thermoplasmata archaeon
CAGAACATGGGATACGAGTTCACACCAGGGATGAAGGTCTCGTGGATAGTGACCAACGGAAAGAAGACTCCGATAGAAGTGGAGCCGTATGTCAGCGGTAGGAAGTTCGAATCAAGCCCTGACAGGGATTATTATGCGAGAAGGATCGCACACACATTGTCCTACATAACTGATCACTTCGACTGGGACGAGAAGAGCTTGCTCACCGGGTCCCAGCAGGCAACCTTGTTCGAGGGAAACTTCAAGAAGAAAGAGAAGAAGAAGGAGGTCAAGACCACCAACAAGGACCTGACACTCAAGGATTTCATGTGATTCACCGCCAGGACTTGCACAAAGGCTTTATATCGATTGGATAATTAGACTCTTCCACTTCTGGATTGCCAGATATGGACCTGAATGACACTGAGAGATGAGAAATGCCTGAAAAAGAGCAAACTGCGACCGAGGAACCAACGTCTCCCGTAGAGGAGGAAGAGGTTGCCGCACCGGAAACAAGGAGCTTGTATCAGTTCGTGCGAGACGCATGGAAGACACCGAGTTCAAGCTATGTCCACGACCTCAGAATGGAGAGGATGCTCGAGTGGAGGAGAGGAAACTCTTTCGTAAGGGTCGAAAGACCCTTGAGGATCGACAGGGCCAGGACGCTCGGATACAAGGCAAAGCACGGCTACATCGTGGTTCGTGCGAGGGTAAGACGCGGAGGGCTCAGGAAGCATGCCATCAAGGCCGGAAGAAGGCAGAAGAGAAAGGGCATCTCCAAGATCACCATGGGCAAGAGCATCCAGAGGATAGCCGAGGAGAGGACGGCCAGGAAGTATCCCAACATGGAGATCCTTTCATCCTATTGGGTAGGACAGGACGGCAGGAGCAAGTATTACGAAGTCATACTGGTCGACCCTCATCACCCGTGCATAGTCAATGACCCGAAGATAAACTGGATCTGCAATCCCGCCAACAAGGGAAGGGCCTTCAGGGGGCTCACGCCAGCGGGCAAGAAGGGTAGGGGACTCCGAAGGAAAGGCAAGGGCGCAGAGAAGATAAGACCCTCCATCCGAGCGCATGATGGCAAGGGCAAGTAGTATTCTATCAGAATGGATAATGATGCAATAACGGTTAAAAGCGACCGTGTTCTGCTCTCAGATGACCATGTCGCAGAAGATAAGCAATGCGGATATGTCGCGTTTTGATCTCGGGGCCACGGATGCAATCTTGATAATCGCAGTCGTCGGCTTTGTTTGTTACTTGCTGGGTTTCCTAATGGGAGTTGCCTTCTAGTCCGATTCGCCCGGCAAGTGAGGAGATCTCCTCCGGGGAGAGCCCAACAATAGGGTAGAATATTGCCAGGAACTCTTTCTTCTCAAATTCTAGATTGTCGATATCGTTCCCGAACACCAGTCCTTCGACCTTCAGTTTCTTGGCCAGATCATCCATCTCGGAATAATCCTGCACCTGGTGCGACCTGGGTTTTGGGTCCCAGCTTTCCAGGACCTTGACCAGATCCCCTCTGTTTCGATGTGCAAAATGGACCTTGCATCCCCTCTTCATCATGAGCCAACATGAGACCGCGTCGTTGATGTCTTCCACCCTACCCAGGACCTTGCCCTGGCTCCCAAGCGGTAAACCGGCTGGTCCACGGATGATTTCCCGGTACAGGTATACGTCCTTCCCCCTGACCTCAACGAATATCTCCAGGTCCGGTTCTGTCAGGTTAACGCTCAGACCTTCGAAGGTCGACATTACGGCAGATCCCAGCTCGACGGCCAGATCCTGACTCGAATATGGATGCGTGCCAGACCTCCTTGCCCTGATAGCGAATGACACTCCCTCCTTTAGATCGTCCTTGAAGTGTTCCATGACACTTTTCTTGATATCCTCGATAGACGAAGAGCACTCCTCGACCGGGCTGAAGGAGACCACCCCAAAGGTTCTGGACAAGATATGCGAGGCAACCTCATGATTCTCGGACCTCACATAGACCCTGCCCTCTTCAGCGGAGGTAAGACACTCTACACCTTTATTCAGGAACGAGTCCTGGATATTGGTGACCAGCCTGTCCCTGAGCCTCCTCCTGACCGGTGAGGACTTGAGTCCTATCTCCCCGTACCTGACCAGATACAGCATGCGCTCTCATTATCGGAACTCTCTACTAAAACCTCTCGTTAGGTTTATTTGCAAACCGCTCATACTCGCTTCGAGATGTGGCAATTGGTCCTCCTGGTCATCCTCGTGTTCGGGGTTGCCTTCATATACTCCAACCTTGGGCTCGGGGGGGGTCTTCTCTATGTACCAATCCTTCTATCACTGGCTTTCACGGGTGAGGGAGCTGAGGACATCGCTGTTCCCGTTTCGCTCACATTCACAACGGCCACGGGTCTGTCGGCAACCATCAACCACCACCGGAAGGGACTCGTGAACTTCAAACTGGCAGGCATCCTCATAACAGGAGCGCTCATCGGTACGGTCATTGGTGCGTTCTTCAACCTGAACACCCCCAAGCAGGTCTTCCTGGCGTTCTTCGTGACCGTCATCGTGATAATGGGAATCAAGATGCTCTATGATTGGAGAAAGAACCGGGAATCGGAGGACGAGGACGACGGCTCCATGATGACCAAGGGGAGGACATTAGCCTCGGCGAACGGCACACTGGCTTCCGGGTTCCTGTCGGGGGGTCTGGGCATCGGCGGAGGGCTGGTCAATGTTCCTCTATTGGTCTACGTCCTCGGTCGTGGCACCAGGAAGGCGATAGGGACTTCCTCTGCAATGATAGTTGTCACATCGATCTTCGGCTTTTTCAGCTACATTTGGCTGAAGCCTT
The DNA here is from genome assembly GCA_036477085.1 of Thermoplasmata archaeon. GTDB lineage: Archaea > Thermoplasmatota > Thermoplasmata > RBG-16-68-12 > SOIM01 > JAGLME01. The sequence continues at coordinate 2,816 of JAZGCT010000052.1, forward strand.
CCCTGGAAATAGACTTTGACCTAATCGCGCTGCTCTGGCCGTTCGTGTTCGTGGGCGCGTTCGTGGGCTCCAGATGGGGGTTGAAGAAACTGAAGACAAGGTCAGTGGCGCTCATCTTCATTCTTGTCATGTTCATCGCAGCGGGGAAGATGGCCGTGGATCTGATACTTGGCGTATGATCCGGTGACCAACGTATGAAAAAGAGTTTTAACACCGACGGCAATACGTGAGAAGGTCGGAAGGGACATGGAGAGTGACAGGAGAGGTGTCAAATGGAACTGACATTGACAGTGATGTTGATCATAGGATTCCTCTCGTTCGTGACCGAGTACGTCGACGCCACACTGGGAATGGGTTATGGAACCAGCCTTGCGGCCGTACTTCTCCTAATGGGTTACAGTCCCCTGGATTTCGTTCCGCCGCTGTTAATCTCACAGTTCGTCGCTGGGATGTTTGCGGGGCTTTCCCACCACTTCGTCAGGAACGTTGATTTTTCATTCGGCTCTCCAGATCTGAAGATCGCGGGAATATTGGGCGCCTGCAGCATCGTGGGCGTGGTGATAACCGCTTTCGTTGCCGTATGGCTGGACCCGTTCATCCTCAAGCTGTACATCGGAGTGCTGGTCTTCGCCCTG
>JAZGCT010000053.1:0-6471 GCA_036477085.1 Thermoplasmata archaeon
GAGGGGAAAGGACCCATAGTAGAAGACGCCGAAGCCCTTCCAGTCCTGCAGACCCCAACCTATTTCCGAACCCATGGTCACCAGGAGGTTTGGGTCCTGGGATAGGTAATAGAGTAATAGGAAACCTTTCAACAGATAGTGTATGACGGGGATTCAAAGACAGGCAAAGAAGAGCTTGGCGGTGTCCTCTGCCTCGAGAGCGTAACCCAGAATGATGTAGGCCGGTGCGACTAGGGCGAGGAACTGAAAGAAATGTCCGAGGACGTACACTATGTTTCAGGTTTTCAGGAAATCAGTGAACGGGTTAATCATATCCAGTAGCAACATGAGGGCGCCAAGGCCCAGAAGGAAAATCGCCTAGTACGCCCTCTTCTCGATTATCTCGGGCAGATTCACTCTTCCTCAATATCAATGTGGGCAGATAAGGTTGAGGGATGGTCTTTTAACGCCTATAGAAGATGCAATCAGCTCAAGCGTCCATTTCCTAAAGATTTCCTTCAAGCTTTTTGTTTGGTATCTTGCAGTTTATCATTATCAGATAAAGAAACATAATCGAAAGATTTATTTTCTATTGAATAACATTCGTTTCGAGGTATAGTGATCCATGAGGAAAAACGGAGGAAAAGAGAATCGAATTCCGATGTCGCGTGAGGGCGACACATCCATAACAGGCGTACCTAATCCTCCTGTACTCTCTTCCTCCAAACTGGGAGATACAGACTCCGAAATACTCTCTCTGGCCTCCGGGTGCCCAATCACCTTGATGAGCGTATCTAGAAAGATGGACATTCCATTCATCGAGTGCTTGTCCAGGGCAAAGAAGCTGGAGGAAATGGGACTTCTGGAGAGATTGGAAGGACCTTCGCGTCCCGGGGGGCTACTCCTTTATCTGGCGACACGGGGCAAGCTCTAGTGAAATCCCGAGATACTGCATCCGAGTTCTATGATGGCGGACATTCTCCATGCGAGCCTCCTCATTTCATGAGGTTCGAACATCTGCTGAATGCGAAAGCATTATGTCCAGACCGACCACACCACTTGACGTAGCCAAAACCTACTTAGAGTTGATCCAGAGTCTACTTCGAGGCTCGGGAAGAACAGGGGAGTAGTTCACTGGGATCGAAATTTGGGGAAAGGAGGAGAGGAGAATCCTGAACTCAAGTCTCTCATTCGAAGTGCGGAAGTTCAGCTCAAGCCATCAAGATCGACTTCTTCGAAGGAGCACCGACCAAGCTGCTAAAATCCGCAGGCCCGCCCCTTTTTCTTTGGATGATTATGCCTCTGCCTGAACTTCCTTCTCCAAGTCCAAAAAGCGCTTCATGGCGTAGGTGCTGAATCCGAAGTGTTCCATCAGCCATTCGCAGTCATTGCAGACAAGAGTGACCTCCGGTTCGTCCGGTGGTCCATCGAGAACGGAGTAGTTGGGGCTTTCCTCTCCGGCCCAACCTAGTTTCTTTCCACACGCGTCACACGGTACAACTTCATTCTCTGCCGGCCAAGACATCGTATCCACCTTAGTCAAGATTGGGGGAACATCTCCTATTGAGGTTCATAATGGTTTCGAGGACAATACCATTATTGAGAAGGTCTGGTTTCCGAGGATTCTTCAAGCGTCTGGAAAGGCACAAACGAGGTTCCGTTAGTGTGACTTGAATATCCACAAGAAGATCTCTCACAACGATGAGTGTGATTATCGAGAATATCGCTTTCACGTTGATGGAAGTGCGTTTCCTACTTGAGTGCGAGGGTTGGGATTTGAACCCAAGGACCTCTACAGGACCAGGCCCTCAACCTGGCGCCGTTGACCATGCTTGGCTACCCTCGCGCTTGAGCGCTGAGGGGGAGATTTTCGAACCATTGCATAAGGTTTTTCGAACTCCCGCGGTGCAGAACACCACCGACTATCTTGGATGAGATCTCTCAAGGCCGGCGCCTTGGTCCGGGCTTAGCTACCTCAGCGCAGTCCATCTAAAACGATTTGCTGTTATTGAAGTTATCGGGTTTGTGGGTGGTCATTCCTGGAAAAGCGTCAGTACATCCAACTCGAAGGCGACGGTCGGATTGGCTAGCTCGTAGTGGGTTATCAGTTCTGGATGTAGTTCTCCGAAGACACCTATTCCTTTACCATCCTTGACAGCAGTGGCGCAGCGACCGCTCAGGAACCTCGCGTCCTTCTTGGCCTTCATCTCGTTGTCCAAGCCAACATCTCTCAATACTGACTCGACCACGGACTTCATTTCTGTAAAGCTTGCTTTCGCATGACACGATACTCCGGCCAGTTTCCTCTCGTTCTTTCCCCTTTTGACCACATCGCCCACCTCGAAGATTCGCTGCGGGAGCTCATGATGCTTGTTGACCTTCAACACGTACAACAATGAAGGTATGATTGTGGCCCTTACGCAGGTGTGGTCCACGGTGATGGGATTCCTGACCTTGGTGATGTCCTCCTCTTCGGTCCCGACCTGCTCTTCGATGCTGGAAAGCGTTAGAGTGGAAACCTCCTGGTATCCGTAGCCCACCATCAAGTCAGAAAGCTTGGCGCAGAAGTCGTTCAGAGGCAGCAAAGAACCGAAGGTCAGCTCTTTGGGGAAGTTGTCCTCTATATTCTCATAGCCGAAAGCGATGGCCATGTCCTCCGTCAGATCGACCGGATGCAGCACATCGTTCCTGTATGCAGGTATCTGGACCTCTAGCGCGTCGCCTTTGATTTCAACCCCATACCCCATCCTCTCCAGATGCTTGGCGATCTGTTCCGCGTTCTCAGACACCCCTATCCAGTCATTCGCGTAGTCCACCTCGAGCTCCTTGACAGTGGGACTGAAATCAGGTGTTGTCAAAGTTCTATCATGGTACTTCACTTCAACCGATTCGAGCTTGGCGCCTCTCTCGGCCAGTGCCGTGGCTATGATGTTCAACGCCGTTTTGCATCCAGCAAGGTCGGTTCCGGTAACGTCCAGGAAAAGGTTGCTCGTCCATTCGGTAACCGTTGTCAGGACCCCGTTGATTATGGGTGGAAATGAAAGGACGTCGTCGTTCTTGTCCACTATCAGCGGATATGTGTCCAATCCTTCCAGTATGAACGCGTAGTCGATCCCCTTCTCATGCTTCAGGAGGATCTCTTCCATGTCCATCATCTCCGTCTTGGCCAACGGAACGAATCTCACGCTCTTTGGGACCACCGCTTTGTAAGTGTACGGCGGGACGACCTTGTCGAAGTCGTGGACACCTATCGAGACCTTGGCCCTCTTTCTCCCCAGCGTCGCATGGAGCTTCTCCTGAACGTCCATAAGGGACCTCACCAGATAATCCGTCATCTCGACATTCTTCACGATGCCTGCGACAATAAAAGGTCTCACGTTCTCCACCGATCTGTCGACCTCTAGGACGACATCCGATTTCTCGACTGGGTACGTTTTCAGACCCGTCTCTATTCCGAAGAAACTTCTCAATGCCCTCGCGACACCTTCAACCGAGTACAGGTCAGGCCTGTTGGGGAAGAACTCTATCTCTATCTCGTCCCCCTCGACACCTTCGATCGAAGCGCCCATCATGGGGACCTTCTCAATAAGCTCCTCCAGCGGGATCTCCTTGCCTATGAGGTCTATCAGGTCGTGGTAGTCCAGAGATATGTTTGGCATGGAACCTTTCGTGAAAAGGAGTTAAGGGTATATGAAAGTTTATTCCAGATGGAAAACGAACAGAATCGGCTCGGAATTGAAGGCTAGAGATGCTTCTTTATCTCAGTTTCCAGCATCGCCTTGGGCATTGCGCCCACTATCTGGTCCGCGAGCTCTCCATCCTTGAAGATCAGCAACGTAGGGATGCTCAATATGTGATATCTCATCGATATTGCTTGGTTCTCATCTGTGTTGAGCTTACCGAACGCTATCTGCCCTTTGTACTCATGGGCCAGTTCATCGACTATAGGAGCTATCATCTTGCACGGACCGCACCACGGCGCCCAGCAATCGATCACCGACACCTCGTACTTGTTCACAAAATCATCAAAGCTTGAATCTGTAACCTCGACCGGCCCGGCCGGCCAACCACCTGACCCTTGATCTTCGGACATACTCACCCTCATTCGCTTCAGTTTCTCTTCCCTAATGCGCTCCAGCTCCGGATCGCTCTGTTCGGACATTGCATCCCCATCAAGATATTTTGGGCTAATTAACCTTTGCTTTCACTCGGCGGGATTACAGAACTGTCCTAGGTGGAGAGTGGGCCCAGAGAGATTTGAACTCTCGACCTCCCGGTTATCAGCCGGGCGCTCCAACCATGCTAAGCTATGGGCCCGCACCGGAGAGATATGCATACCTTCATTTAAAATTTGTTTTGCGTTTTCCTCCAAGCCAGCCTATAATTATCTTTGATAATAATTGGACAGACACTTATATATTCAGACTTAAAGTTTTGAGCAATTGGTCCAATGGACGCTTGGACACCGTAGACCCAGTCATTGTAATCAAGGATTCGAATCTCTTCCTCCCCCTCCGAGACCTTGAATTGCTCTCCATTTGAACCTGTCCCCCTCGAGGTAGACCGATGGCAATACCCAGGCTTCGTACCGAAGATGGCAGAACTTATTGTTCCAGCTGCAACTCTGTGGTCGATGGGATGGCCGTCGACTGCCCCAACTGCGGCAAGTCATTTGACGCCAGTCAAGATGCCACCAGGTGTGCATCCTGCGGTGTTCCCAACCTTCCAGGATCCATTTCATGCCTGAAGTGCGGCAAGATGTTGAGATCCGTAAATCCTGAGACGCTAGCTCCTCCAGCGGAGCCGCCTAAAGAGGAACCCCAGCCACCCCCCCTGGAAGAGACGCCGGCCGAAGTCCAGCCCGCCTCTCCTCTATCGGACCAGACCCGGTCTGATGAACCCAGCAAGCCCACAGACGAAGAGGGTGAGGAGGATAAGAAGGACATCGAGGCCGCAAAGAGAAGGACTCAGAGCCTCTGGGAGTTGTCCGAACCGTTCGAGAAGGTCATCAGGTCGCGGAGGAGACGTTTGGCCAAGATAAACTTCCTTTTGGAGAGGACGAAAGAGAAACTGTCCACTCTCGAAAAGAACCAGACCCCCGAGGACGAAGCTGAGAGAAACAAGCTGAAGCAGCAGGTCGAGGAGATAATGGGGGAGAAGGATGAGATAGTCAACATCGAAGAAGGAATCGCGGAGATGGAACGGATATACAGGAACCTGCTGGCCCTTCAGGAGACAGAGCTGCAGAAGAAACAGGACGCCCTGAAGAACCGGCTTCAGACATTTGAGGAGAAGATGGGGGAATGGAGCCAGGAGAGGAACGGTTTCAGGTCAAGAGAAGAAGACCTGAAGACGATGGAAGCCGAGATCCATAGGAAGTTGCGGGAGATCGAACAGAGGGAACTGGGCATCATGAACCGAGAGAAGCAGCTCAAGGACAAAATGCGGGACCTTCGAAGGGAAGAGCTGGATATCATGAAGATGAAGTTCACCGGGGATTCGTCCTCGCTTCAAACTCGGCAGGGTTGGGGCAAGAAGGAAGACGGCACCGAGGCAGAGGTCGTCCCAGTTGACTCCAGCGGTGGACCAAGTCCCGACCAGGAAGAGATCAATCGAAGGATAGACGAGCTCGAGGAGGAGGTAAAGACGGCGGTGGAAGAGAGGGAGAATCTCAAAGCGGTCAACGAGACGTTCACCAAGAATCAGGTCGAAGTGAAAAGGATTCTGAAGATCCTGGACGACCTTTTGGAGAGACTCCCGGACAAGGAGATCAAGAAGTTCGCAGATTCGGAGGACTTCAAGCTCTACGAGAAAGTCCTCGAAGAATTCGAGATGTGAGAATATGGGATTGCGAGATAAAGCTAAGAAGATGGCCCAGTCTGCCGGACATGAGGCAGAGGAAGGAGGAGATGTGGCAGTTGTCACTGATTACGCTGCACCACTTCAACCTGTTGCTAGCGAAGAGCTTGAGATGAAGAACAAAGAGCTCGAAGAGGCCCAGAGCAGGATATCCAGCCTGGAAGGGGAATTGAAAGAGAATGAGAAGGAGCTGAGCGAGGCGGCCACAGGACTTGGGGAAATCACCGAGCTTCAAACTAGAGCGGAATCCCTTGAGAGACAGCTTGAAGAGAAGGAAGGCGAGATAGCGAAGGCCCAAACAGCCTTGGAAGAAGCCGAGGGTATGTCCGAGACCATAAAGGGACTGGAGGAGGCGAACAAGAAGCTCGGTCAGGATTACAAGAAGTTGCAGGAAAAGGCTTCCGAAGAGGCGAAGGTCGAGCCCGAGGCATTGAAGGAGCTGGAAGAGAAGGTGACGTCCATCGAGAAGGAGGTTCAGAACGCCCAGGACCAACTTGCAGAGAAGGAGAAGGAGCTCGAGGACCAGAAAGGGGAAATCGCCAAGGTGGGACAGCTCGAAGGCAAGGTCAAGAAGCTGGAGGGACGGGTAGGGAAGAGGCAGGGGGATGCAGAGGAGATTGGGGAGTTCAAGCT
>JAZGCT010000054.1:0-2386 GCA_036477085.1 Thermoplasmata archaeon
ATACTGAACAGGTCGGTCTTCGAATGGGGACCAGGATGGGACTTCCTCATGAGCATTCCAGCAGAGAAGAACATGGATAGCATTGAGATGTCTGTTCCAAGTTGGCTTTTCGGCTCTGTGAACAACACGGAGATGCTGTTCGACATGACAGACTGGAGAAGTTCAGGTGACAGCAATTCGCTTCAGACAGCCTGGCAGAGCAGGTCAGGGACGAGAACGGTGTACCTCGTTCAGAACACGAACAACGCCGCGACCACCACTGCCTACTCGACGCAGAGGAAGGTGTTCCACGATGGCACGTACTTCTGGAGCTTCTATTATGACGGAGTCCAGGGTAAGACCATGTACGAATACAGTAGTGAGGGTGATGACTGGACCAATACTGCTGTCTCCGCATTCTCCACCACAGGCGTTCTGTACCCTTCAGTATGGTATGATTCCGGCAACTCAGCGGTCTACATAGTCGGGGACACATCTGCGAGCGACACGACGATAATAACGAGGAAGGGTACCATTTCAGGTACTTCCATCTCATGGGGGTCCGAATACACGGTCACGGTCTCGGGGAGCAGCATCGGGTCCAAGGTGGCGTTCATCGGCCAGGACTCGAGCGGATATCTCTGGGTGATATCGAGCAGCCAGGAAACCAATTATAACTGCGCTGCGGTAAGGTCGACCAACACGGATGACATTTCTGCATGGGACGGCCGGACGGTCATGAGGACCGCGGGCGATGTCACCAACAACTACGTATTCCCGATGATCTACCCACTAAGTGGGGGAGACATGTATGCCATCTGGTATGCGGACGGGAACATTGAAGGAAGGGGATACACCTCAAGCGGAAGCTCATGGGACGCGAACGAGGTCTCCATAGTGAGCACTTCGGCCAGCAAGACCAACAGAGGGCCTTCTGTGGTAGTTGATTCCTCCGACACAGTCCATCTCATCTACAGCGACGCCAGCGGATACATCCAGTACGAGTACAAGACAAGCGGAGGGTCATGGACGAGTGGGACCGATCCTGAAGGATCACAAACAGCGAACGCATATCCGACACTTACCCTCCTAACTTCCAATGACAACCTTTACGCCTTTTACATCCGAAGCAATCAGATATACTGCAAGAAATGGACAGGGAGTTCCTGGTCATCGGTGACTCTTACAACAGACACCGAGCCGAAAGTTCATCTAACATCAATATACTCAGTGGCGAACGATTACAGAATCGGCTGGGATTGGCGGGAGTACGACGGCTTCAACGAGGAGTACAACGTCATATTCGAAAGAATCCCGGAGTTCTCAGACATACTGCCGCCGTTCTTGGGAATACTCTTCGTAAGCTTCGCATCCAGGAAACTGAAGGGTAGAAAGAGGTAAACGCGGGTCAAAAATCAGCTCCCGACCCGTACGTTCCCCCAAAGTCCTACTTTTCGTCGTCCAATGCCAGCAAATCGCACTGGAGAGGTCTAGATGCCGGTGAATTCCATCATAAACCTTTTTATCCACAGAAGTCGATATACGTAGGCTTATATGAACCGAATCAAGGTTGTTAACGAGGCAGCAGAGCTCGTACCTATTCTCAGAGCCATCGATTCTGAGGTGAAGAGGGAGGTCTTCAAGGAGGTCACCGAGAATTGGTGTACTGAAAGGGATATCGAGAACAAGTTCGGCGATGCTGGTCTGGAGGCGCTCAAGTTCTTCGAGAAGATGAACCTGGTGGAGACCAAATGGCAGTCCTCCGAATCGGAACCCGAGAAAGCGTACCACGGTTTCTACAGCTCTTTCCACATCGACACTTCCTCGACCATCCACGAGATAACCGACGTCCTTGCAGCGGCCGTGATGAACGATGATGAGTTCGATAAACTGGAGAAGAGGATCTACAAGTTCGTTGGAGAAGATGGGACGTTCGTGGGAGATGTGGCGGAGGAGTTGAAGGTCACACAGACAATGCTCAAAGGTCTGGTCAAGAGATCAGCCAAACTGGAGTACAGAGGTCACAGAATCGAGCGGATAATCTAGAGGGGGATCCAAGTGGCGGATGAAGAATGGGAGGAGAACCCCTTTGAGAACCGCCCCGCTGAAAAGCGGAAGGTTGTTGAGAAGGATACATCTAAGCCAGCTAGGCCTGTCCCTCCACCACCGGATATGGAGGAGGACAACCCTTTTGAGAGAGGGAGCACCACGGCCCCCGAAGATCTGAACAGGGACGACCGGAGTCCTTTTGAGAACAGGCCAGGAATAGGCTACTCGGGATCCGATTTGGACGACGATTATGTGGATATGGACGAGTTCGACAAGAGCAAACTTGCAACCGTTTCTGGAATGGGCTTTGTAGGCCTGGCCGCATTCTTCGTTTTGTTCGTCATAATGCCGGGCAATA
>JAZGCT010000055.1:0-3838 GCA_036477085.1 Thermoplasmata archaeon
CCAGACCTCTCCCTGCAGAAGACTCTCTATAGGTCTTGAAATTGAGTATGATGACTGGCGTCCTCATTCAATATCCTCGAATCTATCTTCCAGTTTCTTGAGAACCTTGGGAAGCGTGGTGTATTCCATATCCGAGAGCGGCAGCCTGTGAGGCTCGAACGGGCCATGCCTCCTCATGTAATCCGCAATCTCCAGTGCCTTCTCCCTGGCCAGGTCGAAGGCGACGTCGCAGAACAGATCGACGGGACCTACGAGCATCGCATTCCTGATGTTGAACCCAAGCCCGGCAACCCGCGGTGGGCCGTCGAATCGGGTGCAGATGGCGTTTTCTATTCCAACGGGCATCAACGGGCCATTGTGCGAACCCCTCATCCAGCCGCTGACCAAATGTGGGAATGAGAAAGCTTCCAGTACCTCACCCGTAGCAGGCAGTCCAGATTGAGATCGGATTATGGCTGCAGGATCATCCTTGCCCACATACTCTCCGGCGATGAATGCCAGCTTCTCCGTTGAGACCGCGGCGAGAGGCTCATCCACCGGCATGTGACCTTCCTTGGGAAATACCCGCTTGATCACATATCTGGATTTTGCCCCTATCAACGCCAAGAGTGAGTACATCTCTTCCGGACAGGACATCTTCACCCTTTTGTGATCGAAAATATCCCAGACCTCGAATATGTATCCGTCATGCCCCTTCGGGTCAACGACCAACCCGGCCGTGTTGAACGGATCTGCGAATATCTTGAAAACTGGTAGGTTGAACGCGCCAGGCTCGGTCTTGTCCATCATGAACACCTCGATGCATTCCCCCTTCCTCTCTGTGAATTCCAGTTCCGCTATCCCGGGACCCATGCCCCTGATGTTGCCTGAGAACGCATCCTTCAGCATGTCCTGTCCCGCTCCGTAAAGCCCCAGGTCCTTTGCGGTTTTGGTGGCATCCTCGAAGGCTTTCCATGCAGTCCCGTGCACCTCCTCGCTGTCCACTCCCTTGGTGTGGGTCATGATGAGTTCCAGGTCGTCCCCGCAGTGGGTGACGTGGAAGTCCAGTATCTTCCCATCCTTCCTTGCTTCATCCAGGACCTTGACCGCGACCTCCTCCAACGCCGGATGGACCACGGTGTGACCAGCAATACTTCCAACGTCCGCCTTTATGACGGACATAGTCGTCTTAGTCATTACGTCCTCCTCCCTATGACACGGCTAATGGAGATTCAATAGTTAATTGTTTTGAATCAGTTTCGTCTGATGTCAGCCAGCGTTTGAAAATCCATGAGGCCCAGTTTCTCGTCGATGGCTATGACCCTCGCATGTTCGTCCAGGTCCTTCAATGGCGGTGAGATGAAATGCATTGATGCTGCATTGGTACCGGTTGCCAACGGAGAGAAAGCGGGGAGTACGATCACTCTCTCACTTATGAGAAAGCATGGTCTCTTGATGGATGCTCCTATCTCGTCCCGAAGTTGAAGGGAAGGATGTTCATGTCCGATGATCAGGGTGCCTTCCCATTCCACTTCCTTGTGTCCGTGGGTGATCTTCAATCCCTGTGACTCGGTCCTGTCCTTCAGGTCCAGCCCTTTCTTCGCCAGTATTGTCAGAAGATAGTTGTCGTGGTTCCCCCGGACCAGTTCTACGTCCACTTCATCGATCAGCATGTTGAGAACGTCGTTGACGTCGTCCCATTCCTGCGACAGGTTCTTGGAGAACTCGTGCTTGAGGTCCCCGTTGATTATGATCTTCTTGGGTTCGTACCTCTTCACTATCTTCTCGATCCTGTCCATCATGATGCCTTTCTGAAAACGTGGGATCGAGACCCCTTCTTCGTGCAGTGCTCCTTCATAGCCAAGGTGTAGATCAGCGATGACCACTGTCCTGCTCCTGCCCAGATACAATGCGTGATCTCTGTCTATCGTTATGTCAGGAAGAACTTCTAGCTGGTCCACGTTTGTGAATAGATGTAGCGATTATTTCATTGTTTTGAGTTTTTGCTGTTCAACCGCAAGGATCTTCCTCGTATCTGGTCTGCTGATTCCTCAGGCCCTTCAACCTTCTGTTCACCCATTCCGTTGCTTCTTTGGGCGTGACCGCTATGTTGTGGGGATAGATTATCTGGCTCCTGACCGGTGCCGTTTCCGAGACCTTCTCTGACACCTCCTGCCAGGTGCCGTCTATGCAGACCATCTTGTCCCTGCAAGTGACCGAGAATGTGATGGTCGGTATCTCGAGCCCTCCCATGTTGATCATGCCCAGACGTCCAGGCCGATCGCTAACACTCTCAAGCGCGTCCCCTCCGGCCTCCATTATGCTCGACCAGTATTCAAGCGGCACTCCCGCCAAACCGCCTCCCGGCAGCTCTTCTATGGCGTCCTGTATCTTTCCGCATATCTCCGAAACGACCTTCAGGTATTGGGCGAACGCCTTTCCGGCCTCGGTGCCACCTTCGGTTCCGTAGAAGTGAGGCATCTTGATCTCTCTGGTCGGGTCAAAGAACTGGAATCGATGTGTGCTCTCGCCCAGGACCCTGCTCTCCCCGGGTTTGCATGGACCCCCCATGTTACTGGGGTCCGGGTGGAACATTCCCCCCGTACGCACGGCCTCATCAACCGCAGAATCCGCGTCCGATCTCGCTCTCCGCATCCTTTCATCCAAATCGGTAGTATGCTCGTCCATTCCCTCGTTTTCTAGGTCCTCTTTGATGCCCCCAGCATCCTCTTCCGCTTCCCCTGTTCTGTCCCTGGCGTTCTCCGCCTCATCCTTGGCCTTCTCGTAGTCTTCGGGGTTGTTGGCTTCCCTTGCACTCCTGGCCGCCTCGGCGGCTTCCTGTGCGGCCTTCTCGGCCCTTTCGGTCGCCTCTTCCAGACTCTTGAGCTTGCAGATTCTCCATTTCTCCCTGAAGGCCTCCCCTTTGTTCCTGAGATTCTCCGCTTCATTCTTGAGGTTCTCATATTCCCGTTCGGCCTGAGCTGTCTCGTTCTCCGCCTGCTGGGCCTTCGCTTCGGCCTCTGCCTCAGCAATCTCTCTGTTCGCCTTGGCAGCTTCTGTTTTCAATTGCTCCAGACCCTTCTCGAGGTCGTCATATGCCTGCTGAAGCTCGTCGTATCTCTCGCTGTTCTCCCTCTTGAACTCGGCGAGACGGTTGCCCTGCGCTGCGGTCCAGAACCACACCTTCACTTCCCCGTGGAAGAATCCTATGTGGTTTGGCTGGTCCATATCAGGTTCACCGACCGACATACCCCTTTCGAGAGCCTTGTCGAAGAAATCCTGCATTGCTTGTTTGGCATCTTCCAGAGCCCTCTTTCCTTCTTCGTAGGCCTTGTCAGTCTCCTCTGCTTCCTGATTCGCCTCTTCCGCTTCCTGCTTGGCCTTCTCGGCCTCTTCCCTGGCCTGTCGTGCCTTGTCCTTGAGATCGTCCGCCCTCTGCCTGGCGGCATCCCTCTCTGCCTTGGCCCTTTCGTATTCCGCTTGGATCGTCTTCCACTTCGATCTGATCTCTTCGCAGGGGCCCATGGCTCCGACGGGTTCCGTAGTCGCATATGCAGTGGGTGTGGTTTTGGGTGCGGTCCCCCGAGCCATGTCCCTGGCCACTCGGGCATAGATTATCGTGCCCCCGATCAGGGCGATCGTGAAGATGACCACCAATCCGGCCAAGAACCAAGGATTCTCCAGAATATCTTCTTGAGCTGGCTGGATGTCAAAGACCTCCAACGTATATTCCACGTTCACATCGGTGCCGGATAACTGGACCTCTATGTCAGGCTGTCCCTCCGTCGCAGTCCATTCTAGCTCAACGGTCGAGGTCCCTCCCGCTACTATGGTCTCGGTTTGGGTGTCGACCTCTGTC
>JAZGCT010000056.1:0-5390 GCA_036477085.1 Thermoplasmata archaeon
GGCGAAGCAGCCCAACTCAGCGATCAGGAAGTGCGTGAAGATACAGCTCGTAAAGAACGGAAGGCAGATAACGGCTTTTTGCGTCGGAGACGGCGCGATCAATTTCATTGACGAACACGACGAGGTCATGGTCGAAGGGATCGGAGGGAGCATGGGGCGTTCGTACGGGGACATCCCTGGCGTTCGCTTCAAGGTTATTCAGGTGAACGGCGTCTCTCTCGACGAGATGGTCCGGGGAAGGAAGGAGAAGCCCGTAAGGTGAGGGTGACTGATGGCGAAGAAGAAGGAAGAAGAGGTTACCCCTGCCAAGGAGAAGAAAACGGCCAAGAAGACCACTGCAAAGAAGGCCGCTCCTAAGAAGGCTACCACAAAGAAGGTGCCGGCGAAGAAGATAACAACCAAGAAAGCGCCGGCGAAGAAGGTTGCCCCAAAGAAGGCTCCGGCCAAAAAGGCATTGACCAAGAAGGCGCCAGCAAAGAAAGTTGCTCCGAAGAAGGCTCCGGCGAAGAAAGCAGCGCCGAAGAAGGCTGTCACAAAAAAAGCGCCAGCAAAGAAGGCTGCTCCCAAGAAAGCACCGGCGAAGAAGGTCAAGGAAGAAGAACCTCCAGCTGAACCAAAGAAAGAGGTTGCGCCCGAAGTACCAGAACCGCCTGCACCTGAACCGGAGATCGCGGAACCTCCTTCACCACCGGAAGAGCCGAAGGCGGAGGAACCCCCGAAGCCAAAGGAAGAGGTTGCTCCTGAACCCGAGAAGGCTGGGCCACCCGCAGAGAAACCCTCGGAACCCAAACCCGGGGAAGAGAAACCGCCCGAAAAGAAACCTCCGGCAAAGGAGCCTCCAGCAGAGGACGTTCCCCTGTTGTTCGACACATGGGACTTCACCGAGGTGGAGGTGGAGGACATGGGCCTCAGAAGGTACATCAATCTCACACCCATCTACATCCCACACACTGGAGCGAAACACGCCAACAAGAGGTTCGGAAGGGAGAAGGTCAACATCGTCGAGAGGCTTATCAACAACACCATGCGCACCGAGAGGTTCACCGGGAAGAAGTCCAAAGCGTTCGCGGCCGTCAGAAGGGCGTTCGAGATAATCCAGAAGAAATCAAAGACCAATCCCATTCAAGTGCTCGTGGTTGCCCTCCAGAACGCCGCACCCAGGGAGGAGATCACCCGCCTCAGGTTCGGGGGAATATCCGTCCCGAGAGCGGTGGACATCGCACCATCGAGAAGGCTGGACCTGGCGATAAGGAACATCTGCAAGGGCGCTGTCGCTTCCACCCACAAGAACAAGAAGCCGATCGAGGCGTGCCTGGCGGACGAGATACTCATGGCGGCAAATGAGGACATCACTTCGTTCTCAATCTCAAGGAAGGAAGAACTGGAAAGGGTTGCTGTTTCCGCACGTTGATCTGGTGATTTTATGGGCCGAAAGGAAGACAATATAAAGAAAGCTCAGAAACTGATGAGAAAGACCGAGTTCATCAGGAACATCGGGACAGCGGCGCACATCGACCACGGTAAGACCACTCTGTCCGACAACCTCATCGCCGGAGCGGGCATGATGTCCGAGGAACTGGCTGGAAAGCAGCTTCTTCTGGACTACGACGAGCAAGAGCAGGCGAGAGGCATCACCATCAACGCGGCCAACGCGTCCATGGTGCACGAGTTCGAAGGAAAGGAATATCTAATCAATCTCATCGACACCCCGGGCCACGTGGACTTCGGCGGTGACGTTACCAGGGCCATGAGGGCCATTGACGGCTGCATCGTCGTCGTATGCGCGGTGGAAGGGGTCATGCCCCAGACCGAGACGGTCATCAGGCAGGCGCTGAAGGAGAAGGTCAAGCCGGTGTTGTTCATCAACAAGGTGGACAGGCTCATCAACGAGCTGAAGGTGGACCCGGAGGAGATGGAGACTCGGTTCTTCAAGATAATCACAGAAGTGAACGATAGGATCAGGAAGCTCGCACCAGATGACCTGAAGCAGGAATGGCAGGTGAAGGTGGAGGACGGCTCGGTGGCGTTCGGTTCCGCCTACTACAACTGGGCGATATCCGTGCCTTTCATGGAAAAGACCCGCATCTCGTTCAGGGACATCTACGACTACCTCAAGAACGACGACCAGAAGACACTGGCCAAGAGGTCGCCCATTCACAAGATCATACTGGACATAACAGTGGACCACTGTCCCAATCCCCTGGAGGCCCAGAAACTGAGGGTACCTCAGATATGGCACGGCGACCTGGATTCTCCGCTGGGCAAGAGCATGCTCGGGTGCGACCCGAAGGGTGACGTGGCTTTGATGGTCACAAAGATCATCATGGACCCCCACGCCGGCGAGGTTGCAGTTGGAAGGCTCTTCAGCGGCACGGTGGTGAAAGGACAGGAACTGCAGGTCGTAGGAATGCCCAGCCCCAACAGGGTGCAGCAGATCGCCCTGTCAGTGGGAGCGGACAGGATACCGGTTGACGAGATAATAGCGGGTAACATAGTGGCTACCACGGGCATAAAGGACGCAGTCGCTGGCTCGACAGTATCCTCCAACCCAAACATGGAGGCGTTCGAGAGGATAGTGCACTACTCCGAACCCGTGGTAACGGTGGCGATAGAGGCCAAGGCCATGAAGGACCTTCCGAAGCTGGTGGAGGTTCTGAGAATCATCTCCAAGGCGGACCCATCCATCCAGATCGACATCAACCAGGGGACCGGGGAGCATCTTATGTCGGGCATGGGTGAGCTCCATCTCGAGATCACCGAGTACAGGATAGTCAACGAACACGGCGTGGAGATCACATCCTCGGAACCGATAGTGGTCTACAGGGAATCCGTGGAAGGCCAGGGTGGCCCGTTCGAGGGCAAGTCCCCCAACAAGCACAACAGGTTCTACATCGAGATCGAGAAATTGGAAGAGGCCGTCGTGGAAGCGATCCTGTCCGGGGAGATACCGTCCGAGGGCAAGGTCAAGGATGCCAAGAAGATGGCAAGGCCGCTCCAAGATATGGGGATGTCCAAGGTGGATGCCAAGGGGGTCCAGGGCATATTCGGATCCAACATGCTGGTGGCTGTCACAAAAGGGATACAGTACCTCCACGAGACCATGGACCTCATCAGGGAGGCGTTCATAGAGGCGATGAAAGAAGGTCCGCTGGCCAGGGAGAGGTGTCAGGGCATCAAGGTCAGGCTGACCGACGCCAAGCTTCACGAGGACAGTATCCACAGGGGACCGGCGCAGGTCATTCCGGCGGTGCGTTCCGCCATCTACGGAGCGATGTGCCAGGCTGGAAGGGTGCTACTGGAACCCAAGCAGAAGGTGTTCATCAACGTCCCGCAGGACATGATGGGCAACGCCACAAGAGAGATGCAGCAGCGAAGGGCGGTCATAGAGAACATAGACCAGGAAAGCGACATGGCGAACATCGAATCAAGGGCGCCGGTGGCGGAGATGTTCGGGTTCGCTAGCTCGGTCAGGAGCGCCACGACAGGAAGGGCGCTGTGGTCGACCGAGAACTGCGGGTTCGAGAAGTTGCCCAAGGAACTGCAGGCCGATGTCGTTGGGGGAATCAGGACGAGGAAGGGCCTCAAGCCAGAGCCATACGACGCGGGATACTACGCAGCTTAATCACGGAAATAAGTTTAAATAGCCTATTCAGTATGATTAAGAGAACATATCAGGAGTTGGAAAAATGGCAGAAAAACCGCATCTGAATCTCGTGTTCATCGGACACGTCGATCACGGAAAATCCACACTAGTCGGAAGACTGCTGTTGGACACAGGACACATCGAGCAGCACGTAATCGACAAGTTCCGAAAGGAAGCGGAAGAAAAGGGCAAGGCCACGTTCGAGTTCGCCTGGGCCATGGACCGCTTGAAGGAAGAGAGGGAAAGAGGTCTGACGATAGATGTCGCCCACAGGAGGTTCGACACCGACAAGTATTACTTCACGATCATAGATGCACCCGGTCACCGGGATTTCGTCAAGAACATGATCACTGGTACGAGTCAGGCTGACGCCGCTGTATTGCTGGTCGAGGCTCCATCAGGAGTCATGGCACAGACCAAGGAGCATGTTTGGCTCTCAAAGACCCTGGGCGTCGAGCAGATGATCATAGCCATCAACAAGATGGATGCCACCACCCCGCCGTGGGACGAGAAGAGGTACAAGGAGGTCGTCGAGCAGATCTCCGGCCTGTTAAAGACTGTCGGCTACAAGACCGACGAGATGCTCTTCATTCCCGTGTCCGCCTTCACCGGCGACAACGCGGTAAAGCCCAGCGACAACATGCCGTGGTGGAAGGGACAGACCATGCTGAAAGCACTGGATACTATCCAGGTACCCAAGAAGCCCACGGATCTGCCCCTGAGATGGCCTGTGCAGGATGTGTACACAATCACCGGCATCGGCACCGTTCCGGTGGGAAGGGTCGAAACGGGCGTCATCACACCAGACATCAAGATCGTGTTCCAGCCATCGGACAAGGTGGGAGAGGTGAAATCCATCGAGATGCACCACGAACAGATCCCGAAGGCGGAGCCAGGTGACAATGTAGGTATCAATATCAGAGGTATTGCCAAGAACGAAATCCGAAGAGGCGATGTAGCAGGTCCTGTTGATAATCCTCCATCCGTTGCGAAGAGCTTCACCGCGCAGATCGCGGTGTTGAACCATCCCAGCGTTTTGACCGAGGGTTACACGCCTGTGTTCCACGCGCACACGGCTCAGGTCGCTTGTACGTTCGAGGAGATCCAGAAGAAGCTGAACCCGAAGGATGCCTCGGTACTGCAGGAGCGATCCGATGAGAAGCCGATCCTACTGACCACCGGCGATGCGGCCATCGTCAAGATAAGGCCGACCAAGCCATTTGTCATAGAGAAGCATTCCGAGTTCCCTCAGTTGGGCAGGTTCGCGGTAAGGGACATGGGTCAGACGGTCGCTGCCGGCGTCGTCCTCGATGTGGAGAAGAGATGATCCCGTCGGGGTCTGGGGTGTCTGCATGGTACAAAAAGCACGTATTTCATTGAGCGGGACCGACCCCAAACGAGTGGACAGCGTCTGTGAGCAGATAAGGACCATTTCTGAGAGGACCGGGGTCAACATGAGCGGCCCCATCCCATTGCCCACCAAGAGAATGGTGGTTCCTTGTAGGAAGAGCCCCGATGGCGAAGGTTCGGAGACATGGGACAGGTGGGAGATGCGGGTGCACAAGAGGCTTATCGATCTAGATGCGGATGAGCGTGCATTGAGACAGCTGATGAGGATCCAGGTACCTGACGGCGTCAATATAGAGATCGTCCTTAGGGATGTATAGAACCTCAGTTTCCGCCAATTCAGAAGTTTTTTATCAACCAAGGATACTTCACGAGAGAAAGGGCCCGTAGATCAGACTGG
>JAZGCT010000057.1:0-2494 GCA_036477085.1 Thermoplasmata archaeon
AGGAGCGGAAGCTCGTACTCGATCCGGGCCAACGCCACCTGATGTCTCGATTCCCTGGTCCTCGCCCTGGTCGCGAAGAGGTCCAGGATGATGCCGATTCGGTCCATGCAACGTATCCCGATAGCGCCCTCTAAGTGATAGTGCTGGGACGCGTTAAGGTCGCCATCGAACACAACAGCATCCACTTGATTCTCATCCACGAATTCCTTAATCTCTTCTACCTTACCTTTACCCACAAAGAAACGCGGATCGCCCTTCGACCTCTTCTGCACGAACTCCTTGACGATCTTGAACCCCATCGAGTCTATGAGCTCGACGATTTCGTTATCCCTGACCTCCAGGCTCACCAGTACTACATCCACGTCTAGCCCATCTTTCTGGTTTTCATATAACCCTTTCGATTTCCAGTGGAAATGGAGGGGGGCCCCTGTGGGCGCTGAGAAAGGTTTAACCGTTATGCTTGAATAAACATAACAATGTTCGATAGGTATGGCCGGGAAGCCTCCAGCCTCCGCATCGCCGTGACCCAAAGGTGCAATCAGAACTGCATCTACTGCCACAACGAGGGCCAGGAGCGCACATCGAAGGAGATGACGCTCGGGCAGATACGGGGGATATTGAGGGCCGCGGCGGCCATCGGCGCCAAGAAGGTAAAGATCACCGGCGGCGAACCCCTGGTCAGGAACGACATCGTGGACATTGTCGCATCTTGTGCAGAGGGTTTTGAGGAGGTCTCACTCACAACAAACGGCGTGGGACTGGACAAACTGGCAAGACCGCTTCGGGAGGCTGGCCTGGCAAGGATGAACATAAGCATGGACACACTGAACCCCCAGACCTACGAACGACTCACCCGACAGGATCACCTCTCAAGGCTGCTGAAGGGAATTGACGTTGCCACAGAAACCGGATTCCAGTCCTTGAAGCTCAATACCGTGGTCCTCAAGGGATTCAATCAAACCGAACTAGAGGACCTGATCGCTTTCTCTGCAGAGAAGAATGCAATATTACAATTGATCGAGCTCACATCCAGAAGGGAGGACGTCAACTCGCCTTTCCACAAGACACATCACTACGATCTGGGCCCATTCGAGAAGACCCTGGGTGACTGGACATCCGAGGTCCGGGCCAACGAGATACACAACAGGAAGAGGTACGTCCTAAGGGTCAACGGCTGGAACGCCGTCGTGGAGGTCGTCAGGCCCATGAGCAACAAGGACTTCTGCGCCAACTGTACCAGGATTCGTGTGACCAGCGATGGTAGGATCAAACCGTGTCTGCTGACGAACGCAGGAGAGATCGAGACCTTGGACCTTCTGGAGGCCGGGAAGGATGAACAAACATTACAAGCGCTCTTCGCCAAAGCGATTCTATCCAGGAAACCTTACTGGGATTGAGATGAAAGTCACAGTTCGATTCTTTGCAACCTACCGGGACGTGGCGGGGAAGCCCCAGATCGAGATGGAGATGGACGATGGAGCGAGTCTAGGCGATCTGCTAGAACGGCTTTATGATATGTACCCCAACCTGAAGAAGTGGTCTGAATCGATCGTCTGCTCCGTGAACCGGAAGTATGCGGATGACGACAAGGTGCTGGAGCCAGGTGACGAAGTCGCTCTCCTGCCACCTGTCAGTGGGGGCGGTAGGCTCTCCAATGAACATTTTTCCGTAGATCAGATGCTGAAATCTTTGAAGGCCGATTCCTGCGGAGCCGTGGTCCTTTTTGTGGGAGTCGTCAGGAAGGACCCAGGTGTTGATAGGCTGGTCGTTCAGAGCTACGAAGAGATGGCCGAGGAGAAGATAGACAAGCTTATCAGCACTTCCAAGGAGAGGTTCGACATCGAGAGGATGGACATCATCCACAGGACCGGGGAGTTGGGAATCGGTGATAACATCGTTCTCATAGGCGCAAGTGCACCACATAGAGAGGACGCCTTCGAGGCATGCCAGTGGGCGATCGACGAGCTGAAGCAGATAGTTCCGATCTGGAAGAAGGACGCGGAGGGTTGGATTGCTCAAGATGATTGATGTGGGCGACAAGAAGATCGTTCCGAGGAAGGCCGTGGCCGAGGGTGAGATGGTCCTCAAGAGTGAGACGATCGAAGAGATCCGCCAGGGGACCGTGAAGAAGGGAGATGTTCTGACCGTTGCCCGAACTGCAGGACTGAACGCGGTCAAGCAGACGTCCAACCTGATTCCGATGTGCCATCCAATACCCATAACTTTCGCCGGCGTCGATCTCGATGTACGCGAAGAGAAGATCATTTGTCGCTGTGAGGTCCGCGCTGACTACAAGACCGGCGTGGAGATGGAAGCCCTCATGGGAGTATCCACGGCACTGCTGACGGTCTGGGACATGGTGAAGTACCTCGAAAAGGACGAGAATGGGCAGTATCCGCACACCAGGATCACCAACATCATCGTAATATCCAAGGAGAAGGGAGAATGAGTCATCTGGAACATCATAGGGAAGCCCTGAAGAACCTCAAATGTG
>JAZGCT010000058.1:0-2870 GCA_036477085.1 Thermoplasmata archaeon
CCGACCCAGATGGATTTGGTCAAGCAATCCCAGGGAGTTCTTGCCTTTGACAGGCCGTATGATGTGATCTACTTCCCGACTGTGATCGAGGCGTACAGGTCGGACAAGTTCGTCAACTGGACTGTTGGCTCCTATGGGAGCATCTACAACTACTGGTCATGGCTAGGCATCCATGAGCCTCTGTCCGATCCCCTGAGGGTCATCACCTCGATCCAGACTGATGTATCGACGGACAATACAGCAGGTTTCACTGCAACTGTGACCGACCCCAACGGGGCTCCCATTTCAGACGCTACGGTCAATGTCTACGTGAACCCAATAGATGGGGAATTCTTGCTCGGCATCCAAAGGTCGAACCTGGTCAGCGGACAGACGGATCTGAACGGGGAATTCCATGTGACATATGTTCCTCCCACTCTTGCAAAGAACGACACCACGAGGACGGTTTTCATTTATGCATGGGCAACACATCATGGACATAATGAATCAAGAAATACCACTGATTCCATTCGGGTCCACCCACCAGGGGACAAGTTCCTCTCCCTAATAGTCGATTTACAGGGGGGCGATTTGGTGCCCGAGGGAGGTTATGCGGTTATTGGCATTCAGGTTATTGATGGGGACGAGAACCCTGTCCTCGGTGCGAGCGTGACCATCGATTCCAATCCTCCGGTGACCATCAATCCCGGTAGCGGAATCACGAATGCCAATGGCTTCATCGATGGTTCGCCAAATGTCATATTCAATGCTCCGATGGTGATTCAGGACACGTATCATCTCATTTCGATCCTGGCCGTCAAGGCCGATCACGGATTCGCACAAGAGAATCTGATTCTGAAAGTCATCAACAACTTGAGGCCGGAAGTGGAAATAACCTCGGTGTCCTCTGGCCAGACGATCGGTGGGGTGGTTGTCATTTCTGGAACCGCTCACGACCCCGATGGAGACCACCAATTGGACACGGTGGAGGTTGATGTCGATGGCACCGGCTGGGAAATGGCCAGTGGAACTGTGAGTTGGAGCTTCATTCTCGACACCAAGAACATGTCCGAAAACACCCACACGATTTCCGCAAGGTCCTTTGACGGGGCCGCATACTCCTTGCCAGCCTCTGTCACAGTGTACGTCGATAACAATGAACCTCCTGTGGTTTCGGTACCTATATCCCCTGGCCAGGAATTCTCTGGGGAAGTCAATATCGTGGGTGATGCCAATGATCAGGATGGGAATGATGAGATCATCAGGGTTGAAGTTCGAATCGATGGTGGCAATTGGCAGAATGCAAATGGCACATCACGCTGGAGTTACTTGCTGAATACCTATGATCTTGAGAACGGAAACCACACACTCCAATTAAGGGCCTTTGATGGTACTGATTATTCTACGACCCTCGAAATCCCCTTCACAGTCGACAACGAGGATGTCTCCGAATGTCCAGATGGGACCGAATGCGTGGGGATTGGGTCTTCCCTTGTTTGGCTGGGCATAATTGCTCTGGTCGCTGTGTCGTTGATTACAACTTTCATTGTGTTGGCGAAGGCAAGAAAGAGAACCGAATCCGACGAATCAACTGAAGAGGCAGAATCTTCCGAAGAACCCACAATCTCAACGCCAGAGGAAGAACACAAGGATTAAATATCACACAAAAGCACCTACAAATGAACTTATATAGTTCGTAAGACCAATATGTTCTCAGAGAGGAAATAATGCGACCCAACGCGGTTATTCTCACTGTTAGTGTTGCCTTTATCCTAGCCGTCTCGCTTTTCTTCATTCCTCAAGAATCCAGTGCTTCCGCTCCTGGATTCATCTCACCCCCCACTCCCAACATCGCCGGAAGCCCGCAAGATTTCTACACCGTGACATTCCTCTCCAATGGTGAAACATATGAGGCTGGATCGGTCTTCTATCTTGAAGGCCAGGTAGATGGGAACTCCGTTGATGGACTACACATAACCATCATGATGGAAGATCCCTACGGGACTCAGTACCGCAACCTGACCCAGGCTGAAGACGGTATCTGGGTGGCCATGTTCCAGCCGGCCAAAGACGTTGGCGGAACCTTCACCGTCACCGCCTCTGCCGATGCGATCGATGTGAACAAGGAGGACGACACCATACAGATCAGGGTCGTTGTTCCGCCACCGGAGGAAGAAGAGGAGGGGATTCCAGTCGTTTACTTCCAGCTGGGAGCGCTTTTTGCAGCCTTCGCATCCATGGCCGTCGCAAGCACCGAATCCGCCGGCTTCTCGCTCTTCAACATCTTCGCCTTCCCGCTTTACTCGAGGATCAAGAAGGATGAGGTCCTTGACCATTTCGTTCGTGGTCAGATCTACGGATACATCGTCTCCAACCCGGGCAAGCATTACAATTCGATCAGGGAGAAACTGCAGGTCACCAACGGTACCTTATCATATCATCTGCGGACATTGGAGGTCCAGGGATTCATCAAATCAAGGAAGGAGAGCATCTATCGGCGTTTCTATCCCATAGAGATGAAGTTCCCTCGGGACAAGGGCGTCAAACTGAGCGACATGCAGATAGCCATTCTTGTGGCTCTTAGGCGCAGGCCAGCCCCAACCCAGAAGGACGTCGCTGAGGACCTGGGGGTAAGTCAGCAGGTCGCAAGCTACAATCTCAGGATACTAGCCAGGAAGGGTTTCGTGCAGGTGCGGAAGGAAGGCCGCAAGAGGATGTACTACCCAGACGATTCGGAATCCCCGACCGGGTTGTGACCTTTCAGATATGTTTTCAGACACAGACTTATCCTCAAAGCATATCCTTCCCAAGGACCGTCACCAACTTCAACTGATACCCAAGAATCCACAAAACCCACAACCATAATGGTTATATAATACACAAAACCGCTT
>JAZGCT010000059.1:0-3274 GCA_036477085.1 Thermoplasmata archaeon
GTCGAGCTGGCAAGAAAAAGGATAAAGAAGTTCCTTCTGGAATTCAATGCTCCCAAGCTTTCCGACTTCTCAGACTAGAATGGAACACCATCCTGGTGGTTAACTCTAAATACGCTCCATTCTTTTCGTGTGTTCACGGGGGTGGAAGGTTGAAAGCAGCCGTTTTCTACGAGAAGGGTCAGCCCTTAAAGGTAGAGGATGTGGAAGTTCCAACGATAGAAGATGACGAAGTTCTGGTGAAGGTTGCGGCCTGTGGATTGTGCAGGACGGACATACATTATCTCCACGGTGTTCCGACGTTCAAGAAGCCACCGATAATCCTGGGGCATGAGATCAGCGGGACCATCGAGAAGGCTGGAGAGAAGGTGGAGTATTTCAAGGAAGGCGACACTGTGTTGATACCTCCTGTTTTCTCTTGCGGTCATTGCCCCCGGTGCAGGCAGGGTAGGGGGACCATCTGCACGAGCCAGATCATGATTGGGAATCATCGGGATGGAGGATTTGCCGAGTACGTTTCTGTTCCTGCCGATAGCATTTTCCATCTTCCACCCAACGTTCCATTGAAAGAGGCCAGTATCATCTCAGATGCCATTTCAACGCCCTATTATGCAGTTGTGAATCGGGGAAAGGTGAAACCTGGAGAGACCGTGGCCATCTTCGGTTGCGGTGGAGTTGGCCTGTCAGCTGTGCAAATGGCCAGCGTGGTAGGAGCGAGCGTCATTGCGGTGGACATCTTCGACGAGAAGCTCGAGATGGCGAAGAAGCTTGGAGCGAGGGAGACCATCAACGGGAAGAAGAGGAGGATGTGGCCAAGAAGATCAGGAAGATGACCGGCGGAGGGGTTGATGTCGCTTTGGAGGTCATCGGAATCCCCGCTACCATCCAGCAGGCTTATGATGCGGTCAAATGGGGCGGAACGGTCGTGGTCGTCGGTTACACCCACAAGGATATCACTATCAACGCTGGCAGGATGATGTTCAGAGAGATCGAGATGAAGGGCTCTCTCGGGTGCGGTCTTCAGGATTTCCCTAAGATCATCGAACTCGTGAGTTCGGGGAAGTTGAAGGTCGAGCCCCTGGTCACTCATCAATACCCATTGGACCAGATAAACGAAGGTTTCGAGCTCCTGGAAAAGGGCGATGCCTCGCTCATCAGGTCGATCGCTATTCCGTAGAAACGCTATTGTACGCTGTCCCTCGCGGCACCCATTGGGTCTATTCTCCTCATGTGTAACAATTCTTCCTGAGTGGGCAGAGGAGTTTCATGCACATCACTCGGTATGATGAGATCAAATCCAGTGTTCTCAGTCACCATCTCCACAGTGACTCTGGGGTTCAGGGACTTAAGTCTCATCTTCTTGTTCTCGAAATCCATCACGCACAGCGGGGTTACCACCATAGACGGTCCGCTGCTCAGGACCTCTTGATCAATGAATCCAGGTCCGCTGATGAAGTCCACTTCCGGCACGAAGTTCCTGGTGTTATGCGCCATGGAGTAGATTATGAACCTCCCGGCTCTGGAAAGGAACGGGAGACCAACCGAACCAGGTCCTCTGAACTTCAATTGTCCAGGCTCACCGACCCCGACAAGATTGCAGTTGCCTTTGGCATCGATCTGGAGCCCTCCGGCGAAGAAGACGTCGATCTCCGGTCTAGCTTCCAGGTCTATCACGTCCGGCAGTGAGTATATGCACTCAGCTTTCAGCAGCCTGTCATCGCAGGACGAATATGGCAGAGGTTCGAGAACAGGGTTTATGGCCCCGCTTCCACCGCAGATGAAGGTGAGGTTCGGTGCGTGAGTGAGCTGCGCAACTCGGCTGGCCAGCATGGGTAATGCGCTGAACGCCCCCATTATCACCACTTCTTTGTCCTTGAGACCCCTGGCCAGGGAGGTGACCATCAACTCTCCCTTCGTGACATCTACCATGGGATATCACGCTCCATTAGCTGGGTGGCCTTTTCCCGGCCTCCGATCACCTCGAGATAATCCTCATTCGTCTTTGTGCCGTACACATACTTGTCAAGATATACCGAGAAATCCTCCTTGCTGGCCTTCAGGTACTCTTTCAAGTGGTCCTCGTCGTAGGTGTAGTACTTATGGGAAGCAGTCGGATGGCAGCCGAATGGGGCGTCTATGACCGCATCGACCAGCATGCCGGGAACGTTGATCCTGTTCGACTTCTGCAGAATGTACTCGTTGGGCACGACCTCCTCCACCTGCAGGATGACCTTGTCGCTGGCCTTTATCATATCGAAATCGGTGAACTTGCTGCCCTCGAAGATCGCATTACCATACGCATCAGCTTTCTGACAATGAACGATCGACACGTCCGGCTGGACCGATCTGACGCAAAGAACGTCCTCCCCTGTGAAAGGGTCCTTTGTGACCTTGTAGTCCTCTGGGTTCAAACTGGGCACCGATGTCGTTTCCAAACCCTTCGGCAATGGATGGAAAGGAAGGGAACTGGCACCGCCTCTCAACGAATATACAGAGAACGCCTCATCACACTCCCTCACCCTCAGTTGACCGCTCTCCGCGAACTTCCTGAAGTTCAGTGCCAATCCAAGGTGTTCGAATCCAACGTAGGAGCAGTAGATCTCCTCGACCAATCCCGCCCCTATCAACATGTCAGCGTTCGTGCACGCGGAGGGGCTCGTGACCAACCTCTTGATGCGCTTCTTCTGCCTGATTATCTCCCTGATGACCGCCATGGCGTTGTTGTGCATGTGCATCCCGCCGACGCCCAATACACATCCATCCTGGACGAACCTCTCCACCGCATCGTCAACCCCAATGACCTTCTCTTCCCGAGCCATTTCCTCCCACTCCTCAAAATGTTTAATAAAGGTAGCGCATTATCAATGACTGTCTATTAAAATTGTCGGGTTAGGGGGTAGGAATGGAGCTAGAAAATAGGAACGCCATAGTGACAGGAGGCAGTGTAGGTTTGGGTGCTGCCATTGCCATTGGCCTTGCAAAGGAGGGAGCTAATGTTGCGCTCAACTTCAGGAAGCACGATACCGAGGCAAAGCAGGTGGCGGAAGAGATCGTGAAAATGGGCCGGAAAGGGCTCGTCGTGCAGGCGGACGTCTCTAACTTCGATGACGCTCAGAAGATGGTGCAGAAGGTCGTCAAGGAGTTCGGAGGCCTGGACATTCTGGTCTGCAACGCTGGGATCAACTGGGATGGCGTCATATGGAAGATGACAGAGGAACAGTGGGACAGGGTCATGGAGATCAATCTTAAAGGTTACTTCAATTACATCAGGGCGGCC
>JAZGCT010000006.1:0-7614 GCA_036477085.1 Thermoplasmata archaeon
CGCCCTTGTCAAACTCAATCATCGCGACTGTTATTGCATCTGTCGAGTCCTTGGGAATCTTCATTAGAATGGGTGCTCCCAGTGAAATCTGCAAAGCTCTGGCCCCGATTATCCGTGCCTTCTCAAAACGTGTGTAGTTCATGCTCCTCCCTCAATTACTATATCGCTTTCTCCGAGCCTCCTCAGCATGTCCTTGACGACCTTCTCCCTGAGATTCAGTTTCTCCGAAATCCTCGCAAGGCTTCTATCCGCCTTACCCAGCATGTAGTAGAGCAGCCGTCTCTCATCGTAATCTCGGTTCAACATCTCGACTGCCGTATGTGCTTCTCTCATCGCCTCGTTCTTCAGTCCCATCAACTGGGCCCTTTTTGCCTCGAGGTCGTTTATTTCCTCGTCGATCCTGTGTAGGAAATCGGATATCTCATTTAACCTTTTCTTGGGATCATCTGTAGAAAGGAGCTCGTTCCACTTCTCTTCCAACTCCTTGTACTCTCCGTCGAGCTTCATCTTCACGTTAAGTGGCCTCAACTCGGCGCTGAACAGGTTGGGAGCGTAGTCTATCATCAAGGAGAAATTGTAGCTGGCGACGTAGCATTTCCTCTCGGGACCACCGGCATCGCTCTTCTCCGGTTTGCACTTCACCAGGTTGAAGTTCTCTAGCACCTTCAGGTGCTTTATGATGGCCTGTTGGCTCACTTTCAGTTCCTTTGAGAGCTGCAGCGGGTAGTGTCTCTCCCTCGAGATCTTCTGGAGAATTCTCCTTCTGGTCGGGTTCTCAAGCACCGCCAGGATCTCGTCCAATGATCGATCGGTCATTTCAACATTCCTTTCTTCGTTAATTCTCATAACACATCTTATTAACCATAGGTTAACAACCTGCAATAACTACATAACCCATTAACTACTTGAATCTGCCGAATGTGCGGACCCTATCCGGGGGGTCTCTTCTCATACAATCTCTTCTTCTCCACCCGGAGGATTATCTTGCTGGCTCCGCACTTCGGACATTGATTGACGAACTCTGAGGAAACAAATGTCCCGCATTTCCTCTCACCTCTGCACATGATCTCGTAGAAGACATCTACATCGCCCACATCCTCACAGAACTCCACCGTCCTTTCCGATGCGAAGACCGCCGTATTGTCGCTGAGGTGACCTAGAGAGAAACCGTGGTCGATTCTGGAAACGATCTCGTGAGTTTCCCGGTCCATGAACACCGTCCCATCTTCAAGGATGACCAGAATCGCTCCATTCGAAAGAATGTGTCTAACATGATTGGGAAAGCTCTTTTTCCAAAGCGATTCACCTTTCGAATCCAATGCATGGACCTCTCTTCCGGAAGCCAGATATATTCTCTCCCCAGCAGAAACAAGCGATGAGATTCCCTGGTCGAATCCCCTATCCCATTGGACCGCTCCTTCACCGTTCACCTCGATTATTGAATCTTCAGTAGCCACAATGAAGTGGGATCCATGTCTGATAATGGCTTCCGCATTGACGTCAAGCTGGACCTTTCCGAGTGGTTCCCAGTCTGAATCGAAAGCGTGCAGTTCATTCCCTGCAAGGAGATCGACCGTCTCTCCGGCGAGGACCTGCACCGGTTCGCTGTCCAGTGGTATCTCCTTCTTCTCATCCCCATCCGAGTTGAGAACGGTCAAGGCATCCTTGCACGCCACCACGATTCCTCCGTCAGGAAGCGGGGCCAGGTCACGGAAGTCGCTCTTCAAACCCTGTCTCCATCGCATTTCCCCGTCCAGATCGAACGTTCTCAAGATCCTTCTGGAAGCCACAACCACGCCCCTTCGGCCAATAAGATGGCTCAGACCCAGAACGGTATCACCTACATCGCGCTTCCATATGGTGGCGAAGTTCACAGAGGATGGATTGCGAGGGCGATTAAAAAGTCTTCGTTCCTCGATCTCGGAGCACCATCCTTCGGTATTCTCATTATTTAGAATCAGAGCCAATAATCTGCTCTTAACCTACTTAACCCCTCCAAGTCTATGATTTGCAGACTAGACTCATAGCTATGTCTAAGACCAATAGACCGAGAGTTTATCATGGACGATGAAGAGTTCATCAGAGCAGCTAGAGTTCTTTCTAGTGACCACGGTTTGCCAATCCTGAGAGCCCTCTCGGACGACCTGTGGAAGATAGCCAGCGAGATCTCATCTCATCTTGACATTCATACAAGCACCGCTTCGAAGTATCTGGTGTTGCTTCACGGCAGGGGGCTTCTTGATCGAAGAAGTCGAAAAACAGGTCGGCGCTCCACATTCGAATATCATCTGAAGAGACCGACAATCATGCTGGAGGTGGATCTCTCTGGCGGTCGTGACCTTAAGGCTCTGGATTGCTGGGATGCGTGTCTTGCACTATTCCACCGGATTATCTCAGCGGCCAATGACCGTGGATTCTCAGGGATTGATGACAGCATAGACGATTTGCTGCGGAAACTGGAAGGGGAGACAGGAATCGGGAATCTCTCGCTTTTCGGTCCGAAGTGTGACATCGGCGTTGCCAAGCGCCTTGTTAGAAAGAGAATGGCAGACGGCCAACTCAACGCCGATGTCTCCTGCATCAAGGATGTGTGTCAGATCGTGTTCGACTCGGTTAAGAAGCTATGCATCGAGAAGATTGGCGGAAGGTCCACCGAGGAGCTGTTCAGATCGGCAATGTCCGACAGCGAGGGAGAGAACGGCAGGGTCGTGCGAGAATTAGGATTGACTGGCACTTTCAAAAGAGGATTCGCAAATGCCTGAAGCGGGCGAAAGAACAACAACAGGAGTAGTCGGACTCGACGAATCACTCCAGGGAGGATATCCCAAGGGAAAGGTCCTACTGGAAGGGCCGTCATCTGACGAGAGAAATGCTCTGGCACTTAGTTTCGCCGCCAACGGTCTCAAGAATGGGGAATACGTGATGGTGGTCACATCCACCATATCTCCAACTAAGGTGAGGATGGTCCTCAGGAAACTGGGTGTGGATGTCAAGGAGTACGAGCGCGAAGGTAAGCTGGTAATCGTCGACTGGTTCTCTCACAACAGTTCCAGTGTCCCCGAGATTGAGGAGATCGGATCGGTCATCAAGTGTCCTGGGGACACACTGAATCTGAACGAAGCGTTCCACAAGGCATACTCTAAGTTCCCTGCTGGTAGCAAGCACAGGGCTGTTGTTGACGGCCTCTCAAGTATCATTGGACAGCAGGACGTTGATACAGCATTCCTGCTCGCCAGTTCACTGAACACAACCTTCGGAGATGATCAGTCAACAGTTCTGTTCGTAGTCGACAGCGAGATGCATGACAGCACGACCATGTCCACATTGGAGAGGGGATTTGACGGCCGGATAGAGCTAAAGAGGATCAAGGGTAGAGGTTCTGTCATCGGTGAGATCTCCATTCACTCAATGAGGGATACCGAGATCTCTGGCGAGCACCTGATCTTAGAGAGGGCCGATGATGAATCCCTTAGGATCGAAGGATCTGGAGTGCAGGCCCGAGAGGTTCCGGCTGAAAAGGAAATGGCAGACCTTGTGGACTCCCTCAAAGAGGATTCCCGCAACGAGACCACCTGGTTCGGACTCGGTGTCCATTACGCTTCTGAGAAGAACTATGATAAGGCCCAAGAGTGTTTGGACGCTGCTCTTAAGATCCGACCCGGCTATGTAGCAGCCTGGATCTCAAAGGCGAATCTCTATATCGAACAAGGTAGGAACGATGAAGCGCTCCGTTGCTATCAACACGCGCTCAATCCTGGGCCCGACAAGGAAGGGGAGGACGAAGGTCCAGATGAATCTGGTGAATCACAGGAGGATTCCGAACAGAGGGTGTGCCCAGAATGCGGTACGCCAGTTGCAGTGACAGATCCTTTCTGCCTTAGTTGCGGAATGGACATCCCCAAGGAAACCCCAAAGAAGAAAGCCCAGTCGGTAGAAGAGGCACTCGAAGCCTGTGAAAGGAGGATCCGAGAGAACCCCGAAGAAGCGGATGCCTGGTTCGTTAAGGGTCTCTGCCTGTCAAGATTGGAGCGTTACGAAGACGCTATCGTCGCCCTAAATGAAGCTACAAGGCTGAATTTCGAGTATCCAGGCTTGTGGATCGTCAAGGGAAAGGTCTACTCCAAGCTCGGTGATGAGAAGAAGGCCTCGCTAAGCATACAACGGGGAATCGAGTTCGCTAGAAAGGACGTGGACATTGTTGGACCGACCTTCGATTGCTCCATCTGTGGGGAAGATGTTAACGTCAAGGCGGATCAATGTCCAAACTGCGGAGCTAGATTCAAATCATTGGTGGAAGAGGCCGAACCGGACGAGGCTGAGCCCTCAGATCTGGGGGACGAACTCGAAAGCATCCTCAAGAGATGGGAGACGGAGCTGACCGAGCTCGTGGCTCCGTCGGAGAAGGCTCCGCTGAAAGCTCCCAAGCCATATGTTGGAGCCGTCTAGAATAGATCGGTTCGGGTTACGGAGGGAGTCACGAATTGGCTGGCCAGAGAGAAACGTGATGCTAGGGTCACGAGAAGAGCGGGTCTTACAAACGGCGTCAAGGGCAGGACTAACGGACTAACTAACGGCGTCAAGGGCAGGACTAACGGACTAACCAACGGTGTTCGGGGAAGAACCAACGGCCTCACGAATGGCGTCCGAGGAAGAACCAACGGCCTCACGAATGGCGTCCGAGGAAGAACCAACGGCCTCACAAATGGATTGACGAATGGCGTTCGAGGAAGGACCAACGGGCTCACAAATGGATTGACGAATGGCGTTCGAGGAAGGACCAACGGCCTGACCAACGGCCTCAGGCAAGAGTCCGAGGACTTGGCACCAGGTCAAGTGAATGGTCTTGGAAGAGCAACTGGAGTGACCAACGGCCTCGCCCAAGACATCGATGGTCTCAAGGTATCGTTGGCCGACGGGCTTACCAATGGGAACGGCCTCACGAATGGGATGGGAGTTAGCAGGTTCAGCAGAGAGAACCAACTGGCTAAATGGAAGCTGTATCTCGTACCCCTCTTCGCATTGGCACTTCTCGTTGCACCAGCATTCAATGCTCCCGTGCCGCCTAGTCCGAATCATGTGAGCATTGATGGCGACTTCTCAGATTGGGAGGGAATACCCATCGTTGATATGGACCCCTCAGGTCTGGATCCGAACGTTGACATCGTGGCCGTTTCGGTCGAAATGACCGAAGATTCGGTGTTCCTTTACCTCGAGGTCCTCGGTAACATGTTGGGAGGGAACCTCGTTTCGGAAACCGGTGATGCAGTTCATATCCTCATCGACTCCGATCGGGACTACGCTACAGGATATCAAATGAGGGGGTTGGGTGTGGATCATTATGTCGAGATCACCGGTGTGGGCGGGGAGATACGATCATCTACTCTGCAGGAGTTCCCGGTATTCGAAGATCACAATAACTGGAACGGTTGGACGAATCCGAGAAAGGTCCAATCTGCTGCAAGCGCCAGCGAACTGGAGGTACGAATTAACAGGGAGGATATTGATGCGGGCCTGGAAAGCCCTCTGATTCTCTTCCACACATTGTCTTCCACGGGGGACCGAGATTACGCTGACTATATTCTGAGCGAGTCCACCGGGATACTGTCAGTTCTGCAGCAGAGTGCGATGGT
The DNA here is from genome assembly GCA_036477085.1 of Thermoplasmata archaeon. Lineage (GTDB taxonomy): Archaea > Thermoplasmatota > Thermoplasmata > RBG-16-68-12 > SOIM01 > JAGLME01. The sequence goes on from JAZGCT010000006.1 coordinate 5,631, forward strand.
ATCCGAGACCGTTCAAGGCCTGGACCAGAGTCTATTGAACATCGAGCTTTCGGCAATCAATGGGCAGGTTACTCTATCCTCCATTGACGTCGAGGTCAAAGGGTCCATCCAGAGCAGCGAGATCAGTTCTCTCAAGCTGGTCGATTCCCAGAACCAGTTGCTTGACCAGGTGATCTTCTTTGCGAACCCGGTCACTTTCGGGTTCGGTCCGCTGGTGATCGAAGACAGCAGTTCCGTAAGTCTAATCGTCAGAGCCGACATCGCCGGCGGAGATGGAAAGACAATTGGAGCGGAGATACCATCTTCCTCTTCATTCGGTATTGAAGATGCCGCCGCCACCCTGACCTACGTCTCTTCATTGCATGATCTGGCCTATGTGAGCAGCGTTCCCCAACAGGTCACCATTGACGGAGGCTTCGCTGATTGGGCCAATTGCACGAATCTGGATGAGACCGGTGAAGCATCGACCCAGGGCGATTCAAATATCGATATCGGATGCTTCGACAATTCGGTGAGCCAGGGGCGCCTCTTCACCTATTTCGATGTTACCGGGAAGATACTCGCAGGGACAGACATCCCAAGACGATCGCCAACGATCCGACAGTTGGTTCCATCCATGCAGGATAGTGACAGGGATACCGTCCCCGATCAATATGACACCTACCCGAATGACTTCAACAATGACGGGACGCCTGACCTGCAGCAATTGAACGACTTGGATGGTGATGGATCTGGCGATTATCCGTACGGACTTGACTACTGGCTGAATACGACCATCCCATCTGCTTTTCCAACTCCCTACGCGGACAGAAATGTTTCGAAATACATCGGCCCGATTCAGAAACCCGAGGTCATCGGGGGGGATGTGGCCAGAGTCTACATCGATGCAGACAACTCCACCTCTACAGGATACTCCGTTCAGAATATGGGCGCGGAATACCTGATGGAAATCAGGGGCAGGAACGGGAAGTTGAGATATGCTGGTCTGATGGAGTTCACCGGGGCATCACCAGGAGAATGGAAGTGGGATTATGTCGTCGCCGACTTTGATGTCGGCTTTGACTCTCGCAGATTGGAGGCCTCAATGGACATCTCAGGTCTTCAACTCCAGCCGGATTATGTGCTTACGTTCGAGACAAGTGATTGGAATGGTGGAAGCGACTTTACAGATGAATCGACTAGCCGTGGTATGGTAGACTACCGGACAAGACACTTCTCAGATGCAAACGGCGGTTACGGTCTCGTGGCTCCAGACGGTGGAACCATAGACATCACTATCGACGGTACAATCGACGAGGCCAGTGAGACCGATTGGACAACAACAGCAAAAACCGACACCTACGGATCGTTCATCAAGACCTACGTCGTATACGACAGCACGGATCTATATGTGGCAATAGAAGTTCTTGCCAAATCTACATGGGAAGGGGCAAGTAATGATTATGCAGAGATAGCTTTTGACACAAACCATGATGATGGCACAGCACCTTCCACCGATGATTACAAATTCACAATCGACGGGACTGACGAGAGCCCTTCCACTTCAGAGGCTCGAGGAGATGGACAAAATTGGGATGCCTCTTGGTCACCCGGCACTTGGAGCGGTACTGCTGATGACTCGGACACATATGTGACTTACGAATTCAGAATTCCCCTTGAATATGTGTTTGGCACTTCAACTCCCTCAGATGGCGATATCGGAGGGTTCTGCGTACACGTGTACAATGACAACGCAACGGAATACTATTACTGGCCGGATGCTACCGGGAATGGTGAGACCAACGATCGAGAACTGGATCCAAGCCAATGGGGCGATCTGTTCTACACGAAGCCGAGACTAGTCATAAATGAGGTCTCACCGTTGACGTCCCCTGAGTGGGTGGAACTCTACAACGGTGGCGATTCTATCGATATCAACGGGACTGTTCTGTCGGACCAGGACGGTTTCACGTGGACGATGACCTCATCGCTTGTCGTGCCCAAT
>JAZGCT010000060.1:0-6206 GCA_036477085.1 Thermoplasmata archaeon
CTTCCTCTGGCTTAGCGCCAGCGGTCCCGCCATAGTGCTTCCGCCCCGGAGGACGGAGTGGCAAATAGCAGCGAGGGTCTCGTTCGTTATCTGACTTAACAGAACGCCTTACGGTACGAACTGACGACGGCCATGCACCACCTCTCGGAAATTCGGGTAAAGTCATCAGCTTGACCCACATGTAACCGTCGCCCCCGGTGAGTTTTCCGGCGTTGAATCCAATTAAACCTCACGCATCCTCCCGTTGCGGTGCTCCCCCGCCAATTCCTTTAAGTTTCAGTCTTGCGACCGTACTCCCCAAGCGGCGAGCTTAACAACTTCTCTCCGGCACCGGACGCCCTCGTAGGACCTCCGACACCAAGCTCGCAGCGTTTACACCCTGGACTACCTGGGTATCTAATCCAGTTTGCGACCCAGGGCTTCGTTCCTGACCGTCGGATCCGTTCTAGCTAGACGCCTTCGCCACTGGTGGTCCTCCAAGGATTACAGGATTTTACCCCTACCCAAGGAGTACCTCTAGCCTCTCCCGGTCCCAAGTCTGGCAGTGACCCCGGAATTCGGACAGTTAAGCTGCCCGATTTACCCAAGGATTTACCAGACCGGCTGCGAACGCTTTAGGCTCAATAATATCGACCACCACTCGGGCCGCGGGTATTACCGCGGCGGCTGGCACCCGTCTTGCCCGGCCCTTACTTCAACTGCTTTTTAGGAAGCTGAACAGCTTACGTAGTACGCAAGCACTTGGAATACCCTCATCGCCGTTTCCGACATTGTGAAGTTTTCGCGACTGCTGCGCCCCGTGGGGCCTGGACTCGTGTCTCAGAGTCCATCTCCGGGCAACATCTCTCAATGCCCGTACCCGTCGAAGCCTAGTGGGTCTGTTACACCCACTACTAACTGATAGGCCGCAGACTCATCCTCGGACGCCGGAGCTTTTAGCCTGGAAGCATTCCAGTATCCCAGACCTATGGGGTATTGTTCCCAGTTTCCCGGGGTTATCCCCCATCCGAGGGCAGATTATCCGCGTGTTACTGAGCCGTCTGCCGAGTCCCGAAGACTCTCGACTCGCATGTCTAAATCGCATTCCAATAGCGGTGGCCGCCGGCAGGATCAACCGGAGTTGATTCTAGCACACGATACTATGAATTGGCAGGAAAACCAAATTTCGCCACATCGTCGAGCGTCAGAAATGAGAGTTCACACCGAATAGGGTGGTTTTCTCAGATCTCCACCATTTTAGACAGCAATGGAGATGGGCTGATCACGGGTCACAACCGCGCCGGTATGCTGCCCAGTTGGGCCTATTAACCAAAGACTATATAAGCCTTTTTTTAAGGCCAACCTTTTACTATATGTTTGCAAGACTATATTTCTCTTTCGCATCTGGTGCCTATTCAGATTCCTGAAACTCAAGTGGGAGACCTTCGGCCCTGACAGCCTCGTAGCATTCGGAGCAGAGAATACGGCGTATGGACTTTGGAAGTGTGAAACGCCCCCCCTTCGGGAGAGAGGTCACTCGACATGAACTGAGCCTCCCAGAACGATATCCTATCCTTGATCGAATGGCCCTTGCACACACCCATTCCACAGACGATGCAGATGGAGACTGCGTCGGTATGCTTTTCCTGTTCAGCGCAAGGTAGCACTTCATTGCCCCTCACCCGTATACCAGATGATTTCTTCTTATGAGTTGTTTTCGAGATTACTACTTTGACGGTCACATTGCTCAGAACTACCCTTAAGTACGAGAGATATGATTTCATTGGTGGTGATTCATTGACGAGCGACATAATGATTCACGAAAGGAAGAAGATGGACCTGGAGAACGGAATGCTCGTGGTCGGATTTCCCACGATAGGTCTGGTCGGCACCATAGCCGCCCATCACTTGATGTCAACGATGGAACTGGAACACATCGGGAGCATCTATTCCAAAGATTTCCAACCGACTGCTGTGATTCACAACTACATACCTACGTCACCGGTCAACATCTTTGCCGGTGAGGAGAAGTGCGGGCCCGAAGGGACCTGTGACCAGATCATCATAGTTAAATCAGAGTTCCTTCCTGCCCCTGCGACGCTCAAGCCACTGGGAGATGCCTTGATCAAATGGTCAGAGGAGAAGAAGATCACAATCACTACTGTCCTGGAGGGGATGATGCAGCTCGAAAAGGACGATGAGATTCACACCTTCGGTGTTGGAAGCACCCAACATGCTCGCGACGTGCTGGACAAGTTCAAAATAGAGAAGCTGGAACAGGGCATGGTTAGCGGGTTGTCTGGCGTAATGCTCTACGAAGGGGAGCGTTTGGGCAATGACGTGATATGCCTTTTGGCGGAAACGCACATCGATTATCCGGATGCTCGAGGTGCGGCAAAATTGCTGACCACCTTGAACCACTTGCTTCCTCAGATGGAGATCGACCCCGGACCGTTGTTGGACCAGGCAGAGGCGATCGAGAAACGCATCAAAGAGTCCATACAGCAGGCGACTCCGCCGAAGTCGAAGGTCCCGGACATGCCATTCCCGATGTTTAGGTGACCGCGCATCTCAGACCTTTTCATCCTCTCTTTTGGAAAGATAGGCCATGCCATCCCAGGCCTTGTATCCAGCCTTCTCAAAAAGCGAGATCGACGAATCGTTAGGGGGTTCGATAAGAACAGATATAATCCTCCTGTTCCTGGTTTCAAGAGCCTCTTCGACTGCTTGGATGAGCTCAATTGCGATGCCCTGCCTCTGATGATCAGGCAGAACGGCCAGCCGATTGATCCAGCCCTTTCTCCCGTCGTCCGATCCCACGATAACGCCGACAAGTACCCCATCGACGAAGGCGCCCAGAAAGAGGTCCCCGAATTCATTGATCTGTCTCACCATCTCGTTCCTGCTGTCCCTTCCCTCAGGTCGGTGTGACAATCCGGCCTTCTCCCACAGTTCGATTATGCGATCGTAATCATCTGTCCTAAGCTTTCTGATATCCATGTCAAATCACTAACCCATGAAACCCTGCCTTATCATCAACAGGATGAAGCTGAAGAACATGACCCCCAGGCCGATGAGGAGGTACAACCTCGGGAGAGGGCGCTTGGTGACCGCACCCCCAATCAGGCCCAGATCCATGGCGAGTATCCATGTCAGGACCATGTCGCTCAGCGGATCGAACGCCAATATGATGAAGAGAAACGCGACTCCCAGCAGGGCGTATGCCACGGCACCTTTTGGCACGTCTTTCAGAAGAGCCAAGGAGAATATGACCAACAGTATTATCCCGATTGCCAAGAGATCCAAAGAGACTTCCATGTCTGTCCAGGTGACCGAAGAACCTTCTGTTCTTTAAAACCTAAGGTCGAATCGTTAGAATTGATAAGTTTCTTAAGTCCGTGCATCAATGGACCAGAGACGATGCCCAAGCCGAGACTGCTGTTACACGTATGCTGTGCGCCGTGTTCCACTCACGTTATTGAGAAGCTTAAGGAGGATTACGAGCTCGGATGCTTCTTCTACGGACCCAACATCCATCCGGAAGAGGAATACGTGAGACGGCTCAAAGAGTCTGGGGGATACTGTGCCGATCAGGGGATCGAATTCTTAGAGGGTAAATACGACAAAGAGGACTGGCTCCAAGCCGTGAAAGGTCACGAAAATGATGTGGAAGGCGGGGATAGGTGTACGATCTGCTACCGATACAGACTACAACGAACGGCAGAAGCCGCTAAGAACGAAGGGTATGATTTGTTCACCTCAACGCTGACCGTAAGCCCGCACAAGGACGCGGACATCATAAACGAGATTGGGAAAGAGATCGGCAGGAGTACCGATGTCATCTTCCTTTCTGAGAACTTCAAGAAGAAGCACGGATACCAAATCAGCGTACAGATGAGCAGGGACCATGGTCTTTACCGACAGGATTACTGTGGCTGCGTCTTCAGTCAACGATAGGTGTCTTGGCCTTTTCCTTCCTGTTCCACCACAATGCCAGCATGAGACCGACGATGAATATGATCAGATCCACAATCAATCCCGCGCCGAAAGTCGGTGGGATGCTGAGGATGCCAGTGGCCGCAGATACGGCACCTATGATGAACTCTATGGCGGCGAACGATACAGAGAACATCACGAACGATCTCATGTCGAAATGGGTGAAGAAACCCGCCTTCCCAGACTCCTCGTCCGACTCGGGCTCTCTGCGAGATAACAGGAGGCCAATGACGAGCAGGAAGATGGCAAGGACTACAGACAGGATAGGCTTGTAGTTCGTTTCAGTTGCTTCATCCTGCAGACCCACTTCCAACTGCATCTGTGTCGGCTCTTCTGTGTTACCCAGATTATCAATGCTGTAGAACTCCAAGGTGTATGACCCTTCCTCCATGAAGAATGGTATGGAATACTGAATCCAATCTCCATCGTCAACACGATACCAGCGCGACGCCACACCGCTCCCCTCGTCCGTAGCGCTCAGTTCAAGGTCAGTTGACGGCCTCACAAGTTCGCCTGCGTATTCCAAGGTTGTCACAGGTGGCGTATCATCAACGAAAACCGAGATGCTTTGGGTCTGCTCTTCACCGCCGATCTTGTCCACGGCATAGTACTCGATGGTGGTTGCCCCCTCCTGGGCTATTGTGAAATCACCGGTCAGTAAGTGATTATCCCACGCACCCCCACCGATTCTGTACATGATTCTGTCAATTCCTTGACCGCTGTGATCAACGGCTGACAATGTGAAAACAGAGGAGGATGTGACGTAAACTGGATCGGAGCCGTATTTTGGAGTTCCTACTGTTATCGTGCTGACTGGAAGGTCGAAGACCTCGACCGTAACCAAGAGGTTGTTGTTCGTCTCATCGGTCTCGGGAATGTCATTGTAGTAGTCCACTTGGATCACGATCACGTATGTGCCAACAGCGGGTGGGATCCAGTCGAAACCGTATGAACCAGGAGAGGTTGCACCCCCATTCAACGCGATGACAGTGTCCTCGAGAAGCAAGGTCGAAGGATTACTCTGCCCATAGAAGACAATGGTTGAGGAGGTTGAAGCTGCAGTGGTCCCAAGGTTTTCAACTCTCGAAGTCAGATTGACCTGCTTTCCAATAGATGTCTGGATCGGGGATATCATCGAAGTTGTCGGTGTGTAATCGACGTCGTCAGGAGCGAGTACCTGAAAGCGAAGTATGAACGTGTTGTTGCTCTCGGATGTCTCGGGAACGGTGTCATCGACATCAATCGTCAGGTTCAAGAAATAGTTTCCTGCAATGGCGGGAACGACCCAGGTGCTGGCCAGGGGGCCGTGGCTCTGACCAGCATTCAGGGAAGAGAGTGAACCGCTGTCATAGAATGCCGTTTGATTCTGAGGACCACCAAGTCCGCTAGTCTGGTAGAACTTGACCCTGAAATCAGTATTGTAGAAGGAAGATGCGAAATTGGTGACATTGAGCGAAATGGTATGGCTCTGCCCCACATAAGTAGTGATGACTTCCGACACGTATCCCACAGGTTGTGGATCCTGGTAGAAATACACGGTTCCGTCCTTGACGGTTATGTCCCGCGGAGAGAGATCGGGCCAGGGAACACTTGTGACCACCTCGGCAGAGTTATTGGACTCGTCGCTCTCACCAACGAAATCCAATGGGTCCACTTCCACCCTTATCGTGTGAGGACCAACATCTGGCACCCAAACGACCGAAGCGTTTGTAGACCCTCCCGCCGGAACCGAAGTCAAAGTGTCATTCCCAACCAATTGTCCGTCCGAGAGGAAACTTACGAGAAATGAACTCGTCACAGATCTGTTCGCGTTGGCATGAACGTTCGCATATATCGTCGTTGGATTCCCGAGATAGGGTTGAGAGGCAAAGGAGATGTCCGAAGGCGTGATGTACAGATCGGGGAAAACCTGAACCACATTGAACTGAAGGATGAATGAGTTGTTGTCCAAATTCATATCCGTCACATTCAAGAAGGGGTCTACGGAGATGTTGAAGTAGTACATCCCCTCGATCTGTGGCGCCTCCCACGTGAAACTGAATGGTCCGTGGCTCTCGTTATTACCTAAGGGTTGTAGGGGGGGTGTGAAGAGTAGCGGAGGGCCAATTTGGGAACCTCCGGGGCCATTAGTCTCTGTTCTCATCAGAATGAACTCGTCATTTGAATACGGTAGCCCCAAGTTTGTCACCTTTGTTGAGATGTTGACGAAATCACCCGTCGGCACGGTGATG
>JAZGCT010000061.1:0-9760 GCA_036477085.1 Thermoplasmata archaeon
TTCATCGTTCCAGGGTATATCTACCCCCAACCTCTTCAGGACAACGACCTTCTCAACGGTTGGAACATACTCCAGCGCCCTGTCGGCCTCGGGTTTGATGGAAATCTGCTTTCCCCGGCGATATGAACCGTCGGCAGTGAACAAGACCTTGGGTTCGGCATTGGAGAGACGAGAAGCAAGGGCAGATCCACCATAGCCAGAGAATATCGGGATGACGATCGCACCAATCTTCATGACAGCGTAGAACGCGATCACTATTTCCAAGGACATGGGCATATAGATTCCAACTGATTCACCCTTTCTGACACCGGATGCTCTTAGAGCGTTGGCGCACTTATTCACCTGCTCGTACATCTCTAGATAGGTCAGCTTGCGGATCTCTCCATCCTCTCCTTCCCAGATGAGGGCCACATGGTTCTTCAAGTCGGTGTCAGCATGCTTGTCGATGCAATTGTGGACAACATTCAACTTCCCGCCGATGTACCACTTTGCCCATTGGATTCCTTCTGATGTGTCCAGAACCTGATGATACGGTTCATACCATTCTATGTTCAGATCCTCCATGATCGCATCCCAGAACCATTCTAGCTCGTCGGTGGAGCGCTGGATGAGCTCGTCGTAGTCCTTGATCCCGTGTTTTTTCATAAAGCGCTTGATGTTCGAATCGTCCAAATAACTCCCCGTCGGTTCCCAAACAACCTCGGACATGGCCTCCCCTTGTTTCGAGAAATGGGACCGGGTATATTAACACTATTGAGTGTCTGCAACAGAGGTTTCAGAGAAGTAGCCTTGTTGACGGAATCATTTGTGGGCGTATACGCCCACAAAGAGACTGGCCATTGGATTGGCCTCTGGGAAAAATCTGACCATGACGCTTATCTCATTGCCTTTATCTTCTCAGCAATGGCCGTCCCAACCTCACTGCACTTAGCATCTCCGCCAAGGTCATATGTGAGCGTCTTGCCCTCCTCGAGAACAGCAACCACGGCTTCCTCCACCTTCTTGGCAGCCACCAAAAGATCCTGATCGTTTTTCCTCAGCCCGATCCAATCCAGCATCATCTTTGTGGCACCGATCGCCGCCATCGGGTTAGCCCTGTCCTTACCTGCATGCTTCGGAGCGCTTCCGTGGATGGGCTCGAACATCGCGTGATTGTCACCGACGTTGCCACCGGCAGCCATCCCCATTCCTCCTTCCAGAACGCTTGCCAGATCGGTCGCTATATCCCCGAACATGTTGGGGAAGACGGGAACATCATACCATTCCGGATTCCTAATGACCCACTGTGTGAACGCGTCAATATATGCGTAATCTTTCTCAATGTCTGGATAACCTTCTGCGATCTCATCATAAACCTGCCTGAACAACCTGCAGCCAGCCATCACATTGCTCTTGTCAACACAGGTAACCCTCTTCTTCCCGTCGTATGGCGCCCCGTTCCGCCTCTTGCACGTCTCGAACGCGAACTTGATGACCCTCTCACAACCTTTCCTAGTTATCGTCCTGGCGTCAACTGCCAGTTCTCTAATTCCACCCCTGGTCAGGAATCCTCGTATCGGAGTATAGCAACCCTCGGTGTTCTCCCGGATGGAGACGAAGTCCACCTTCCCGACTTCCCAGACGTCTTTGAACTCGTTGGAGATCTTGTGCCTCACGTTGGGATAGAGCTTGGTCGGCCGGACGTTCGCATACAGGTCAAGTCCGAATCTCAATCCAAATACTACGTCGGTTCCAGCAAGGTCACCGTTGGGAAGGATCGCTTTGGGATGACCGATGGCGCCCAAGAGGATAGCGTCCGCCTTGTTCTTGCACGCGTCGAAAGCTTCCTCGGGCCACTCCTTGCCAGTTTCGAGATAATACTCTCCACCACATGGGAAGGTCTCCCTCTCGAAGCTGACAGGGTAGACCTCTTGGACGGCCTCCAGGACCTTGATGGCTTCCCAAATGACATCCTTTCCAATCCCATCGCCGGGTAGGATAGCTAGCTTATAGGTGGTCATTCCCCTGCCTCCAAGATGCGCCTGACCTTGTTGATCAGGCCACCTGCCTCCAGTATCCCCAATACATTCCCAGGTAGTGGATCCGTCTTGATAATCTTTCCTGAGGATAGGGTAATCTCACCCTTTCCGATATCTGCCTGTATCTCATCTCCTTCCTCGACAAGATCGACCAGTTCTTGGCTTTCCAGCACCGGAAGTCCCAGGTTGATCGCGTTGCGGTAGAAAATCCTGGCGAATGTCCGTGCGACCACCAAGGAGACTCCAGCGGCCTTCAGTGCGACCGGTGCGTGTTCCCTGCTCGATCCGCAACCGAAATTCCTGCCAGCGATAATGATGTCACCTTTCTGAACTCTTCCTGCGAACTCGGGGTTGAGGTTCTCCATGACATGCTTTGCGAGCTCGCTCGGATCGGTGATCGTGAGGTATGGACTGGGTGTTATGTCGTCCGTGTTGACGTTGTCCCCGAACTTCCATATCCTGCCCGTAAGTATGGTCTCCATCTAAACGCTCCTTGGGTCGGTTATCTCACCGTATAGCGCGGATGCCGCAACGGTCCACGGTGAAGCCAGATACACGAATGATTCCGGATGTCCCATTCTCGCCACGAAGTTCCTGTTTGTGGAACTGATGCATGCCTCGCCAGCAGCCAGCAACCCGCCGTGACCTCCGAAACACGGTCCGCAGCTCGGTGCGCAAATGGTCGCTTTTGATTCCAGGAAGATGTCGAAGAGCCCTTCTTTCATTGCCTGATGGTAGATCTTCTGAGAGGCCGGCATTACGATCATCCTTACGTCCTTGTGGATCTTCTCGCCTTTGAGTATCTCCGAAGCGGCCCTCAGGTCCTCTATCCTTCCATTGGTGCATGAACCCAGGAATGCCTGGTGAACCTTGACATCCTTGAGTTCGCTGACTCCCTTGACATTATCCACGTTCGGGGGGCAGGCGACCTGGGGTTCCAGATGGGAGATGTTGAAGTTTCTCTCTTCCTGGTAGACGGCGTCCTCATCCGACCTGATGGCTGCGTACTCCTTGCCAGTCCAAGCGAGATATTCCTCAGTCTTGTCATCGGGTGAGATGACCCCCGTCTTGGCGCCCATTTCAATAGCCATATTGCACATCGTGAGTCTGTGTGAAATGCCAATTGAATCGACGGTAGAACCGGTGAACTCGATCGCCTTGTAGATGGCCCCATCGACTTTCAGTTGGCCGATTACGTTCAGAACAAGGTCCTTCCCGTCCATCCTGGGACCCATTGATCCATCCATGACGACCTTGAGGTTCTCGGGCACCCTCAGCCAGAGCTCCCCTAGGGCAAAGACCGCGGCCATCTCTGTGAACCCTATTCCTGTTGCGAAAGCACCCAAAGCGCCGGCCGTGGGAGTGTGCGAATCAGCTCCGACCACCAGCATCCCCGGGAGCACCCAGCCATCCTCTGCCAGAATCTGGTGCGCGATTCCACCCCTGCCAACATCCAGGAAGTTGTCTATTCCCTGTTCGTTCACAAAGTCCCTTATCGTCTTGTGCAGGCTGGCGCTCTTGACGTCGGAAGCGGGCACCCAGTGATCCAGGATTATGACTATCTTGTCCTTGTCCCATACCTTCTTTGCTCCCATCTCCCTAAACGACTTAATCACGAAGGTGCAGGCCTCATGGCTCATGGCCAGGTCCACCCTGGCATCGATTATGTCGCCCGGCCTGACGCTTTCTTTACCGCTTGCACGTGCAAGTACCTTCTCTGAGAGTGTCGCTCCTGCAGACATGATCTTCAACTACTTGGGGGGATTCAGCCCAGCATCCTTGGCGATCGCCCAGAACTCCTTGTCGGAAATGCCTCGCCTTTCTTCCTCCATCTCCCTGAACATCTTGATGAACTCCACCTGTTCCTTCTTCTCCCCGTGTTCCGCTCTTTCCTTTATCCCTTCGACGACCTTCGTGACCTGTTCGGGTGTGGCGCTGATTCCGGCCTTCTCAAGCTTGTCGGCAACGGCCGCATGACCGGTGTGTTTGCCGAATATGAACCTCCTGGTCCTGCCTATGTCCGCACAATCGATCGGCTCATAGGTCAGTGTCTTCTTCAGAACTCCGTCCGCGTGAATTCCGGATTCATGTGAGAACGCATTGTATCCGACCACGGGTTTGTTGATGCCCAAGGGTATTCCTGAAATCTCCTCGACCATTGTTGAGAGCTCATACAGCTTGCTTATGTCAATGCCAGTTCGGTAATCGTAAAGCACCTCCAGGCCCATGACCAGTTCCTCAAAGGAAGTGTTCCCGCTTCTCTCGCCTATTCCGTTGACTGTGGTGTGGGGGATCTCGACCCCGCATTCGACCGCCGCCAGAGTGTTTGCGACCGCCATTCCCAGGTCGTTGTGACCGTGAAAGGACAGCTGGACGGGTTTGAACCTCTCCTTGATCTCTCCCAGCCACCACCGCATCGCGGAGGGCGTCATCACGCCCACGGTGTCGCAAAGCACTGCTCGCTTGGCCCCGGCTTCGGTGCACGCATTGTAAAGCTCGGCGACGAAATCCAAATCGGCCCGAACCGTGTCCTCGGTGACGAACGCGACGTCCAATCCATGGTCCAAGGCGTACTCGCAGGACTCCACCGATATCTCCAGGACCTTCTCTCGGGTCATCTGCAACTTGTACTTGAGGTGGAGATCGCTGCAAGCGATGAATATGCTGGTCTCATCCACATCCGCATCCACACACGCATCAATGTCCGACTTCACCGTTCTAGCTGCCCCGATGATGGTGGCCTTCAGCCCTTCGTTGGCTATCGCCTTGACCGCCTTGAACTCCTCCTTGGAGACGACCGGGATGCCCACATCCATTATGCCAACGCCCATGTCGTCCAGCATCTTGGCGATCTTGAGCTTCTCATCAACTATAAAGAACACGCCGGGTGTCTGCTCCCCGTCCCTGAGGGTCTCTTCCCAGATAACGACCTTGTCGGGAAGGCCTTTGATGATGTCCTTCTGGAGAACATAGTTATGAACGAGATCTTCCTCCATGCTCCGCCCCCTTGATGGCACTGAAAAGGACTATTCGGTATTAAATCTGATGTGAGAAGTGATGACAATCACTGGGGTTCGTCTGGCTCTTGCTCCTGATATTTCTCAGCTGAGAGTTGTCGAATATCCCAGATGTCCACCCTGAGATCCACAAGAAAAGGTATTTATGCACAATCCACAATCTGAATGATAGGTGTCTTAATGAGAGACAAAGTCGAGAAGGTCCTGGAAAAGAGCATAAGGCCTGCCCTTAGAGCGGATGGAGGCGACATAGAGCTCGTCGATGTGGATGAGGCCGCAGGCGAGGTCAAGGTCCGATTGCAGGGTGCATGCGCAGGCTGCCCTATGTCCCAGCTCACAAGCCTCACGGTTGTTGAGAGGATCCTGAAACAGGAAATCCCAGAACTCAAGAAAGTCATGACCGTGACGTAGCTCAGGAGGATTTCTCAGTCCTTTTTTGGAGCAGTAGACTAGATTCAGAGCGAACTCTACCCGGCACCAGCGGAAAACTTATTAAGTAGTAGCAAACAATAGTTGAGGGCATGGGCGCGGAGGGGAACGTCCACAGAATTGTAGTACCCACACCTCTACCACTGGGAAGTATGAACGTCTATGTGATAGACGCAAAACCAATCACTCTGATAGACACAGGTCCCGACACGGACGCGACTCTCATGGACCTCAAAGCCGGCCTGAGCGACATCGATCTCGGCTTCAAGGACATTGAGAGAATTGTGCTCACTCACGGACACGTGGACCATTGCGGACTGGTCTATGAGCTTTCAAAGGTTTCCGACCCAGAGATACTGGCACATGAACAGGACGAGGATATGATAGAAGACTTCAGCGCGGCCTCAAGTGAGAGGTTCGAGCAATGCGAAGAAACGTTGGAGTGCACCGGGGTGCCGCCTCAGACCCTCCAGGTCTTGCGCGAGTTCATGGAGTTCCTTGGATCGCTGACGCATACCTGCACGGTAACAAGGGCGCTCAAGGACGGAGACAAGATAGACTTCGAGAACGACGAGATGGATGTGATCTACACGCCTGGACATTCATCAGGTTCGGCATGCTACAAGTACGGTGATGTAATCTTCTCCGGGGATTCCCTCCTGATAGAGAACTCACCCTGCTCGGTATATGGTGGTGCGGATAAGAGATCGATGGGGCTGGACGACTTCCTGGATTCCATGAGGAAGCTCACCAAGTACGGCGCGAAGCTGGTGTACCCGGGACATGGTGATCCTTTCGAAGATATTGAAGAACACGTGAAGATGATGCAGAAAGCGTACGAAGCAAGAAGGGACACGATAACCGGCTACCTGGAAGGCGAGGGCCTCACGGCATTCGAGCTCATGAATCGGCTGTTCGGGAACATGTCGATTGAACAGGTGCTAATGGGATTGGGCGAGACTTTAGGACACCTGGAAATACTGGTGGAGGAGAAGGCCGTTAAGACCGAAGAGAGGGATGAACTGGTCTACTACAGCATCTAGCCCCAGAAGGCTTCCGACAAAGGTTTAATACTCATTCTGGCTTTTCTAAACAGGGAGTGAGGATGAAAAGGATTTCTCGCGACGAATACTACATGAACATCGCCATCGATGTTTCAAAAAGAGGTACCTGCACGAGGAGACAGATAGGCTCGGTGGTGGTCAACGGTGACGAGATCAAGAGCACTGGCTATAATGGAAATCCCAGGGGCCTGCCCCACTGCGACGAGATCGGGTGCATCAGGGACGAACAGAACATCCCGTCGGGGGAGAGGTCGGAGGTCTGCACGGGAGTGCACGCAGAACAGAACGCCCTCCTGCAAGCGGGGAAGGGTGCTAACGGCGCAACGTTGTACACTACGATCGTTCCGTGCAACACATGCGCAAAGATGATCATAAACGCGGGAATCCAGCGAGTTGTCTATCTTGACGGTTATCCGGAAAGAATGGGACTGGAGCTCCTGAACGAGGCAAAAGTACCTGTCGAAAAGATGGAATTGGCAGAAGATCAGTAGTCCGCTTTCCTAGAAAATCTCCCGCGATACATCCTTTTGAAGAAGTCCTACCGCATCAGCTTTACACTTAGCGCAATGTCTCATCTGGGGAAGTGTAGTCTCGCAGTAATCCCTTATGAGGTCGATCTCCTTCCTAGTTGGAACTCTGCGCTTTTCAAAACTAGATCCCTCAACGGGAATCAGGGGCATCACGTTCAACATATGGGCTCCCAGGTCGGCTGCCCTCTTGGCGATCTTGGACATCTGGTCGTCGTTGACGCCAGGTATCAGGACCGAGTTGATCTTGACCAGCATGCCCGAATTCACGAACTCTTCCACCGCTTGCCATTGGTTCTGGGAGAGGACCTTGAATGCGAACTCGCCTTTGAAAGTGTTACCGTTCCACTTCACCCAGGAGTAGATCTTCTTACCTATGTGAGGGTCGATCGCTGCAATGGAAACGGTAGCGAAGCCAAGTCCCAGTTCCCTCAGCCTGTCCATGTACAAGGGTGCCAGCAATCCGTTGGTGGCCAGACAAAGGTGGAGGTCCGGATGCTTCTTACCCACAAGCTCCAATGTCTCAAAGGTCTGCTCGTTCGCAAGGGGTTCACCCGGGCCAGCTATTCCGACCACCGAAAGGTTGTCGAGCTTCTTCCTGGCAAACCTGACCCTTCTGACGGCCTCAAGAGGATCAAGGATGACAGAAGTCACTCCAGGTCGGTTCTCATTGGGGCAGTCGTACTTCCTGTTGCAGTAGTTGCATTGAACGTTGCACTTGGGCGCGACGGGGAGGTGTATCCTGCCAAAACTGCATGATGCGTTGGCATTGAAACAAGGATGGTCCACTGCAGATTCCAAAGAAAGAACAGAGTCGCCTTCCGCTGACCTCCCCACGCCCATAGGGATATCAGATACAGTTTCCTTTATTTGTCTTTTGCATATCTCCAATCTCTTTATACAACATAATCCATCCCGTTGGCGACGACCACATGGAAGTCGAGCGGGTGTTGACTCATGACCAAAGGTGAGCAAGTCGCGGAGAACCTCCAGTTCGATATGGGAGAGGGGGAGCTGTCCTTCAACGGCGTAAGATATATCCTCATCAGACCAGAGACGATCGTGAGGTTCCAGAAGGAGGTGGAGAAGGCCATGGGAGAGAGGACATCGGCGGCGATGTCACTGGGCGGCTATGAAGGCGGTTCGCTTTCCACGAAGGCTTACAAGGAGAGGTTCGATCTGTCCAATAAGGAGGTCGCCGAGTTCATGTGCAACATGGGTTCCCAGCTCGGTTGGGGAAGGTTTGAGCTTGTTGAGCTCGGTGAGCGGCTGGTCGTTGAGGTTCACAATTCCCCTTTCGCGGAAGAGTATGGTTCATCGGAGAGCGCCATCTGCTACATGATAGAAGGCGTAATGGCTGGAATGGGAAGCACGGTCCTGGGATCCAATGTGAGATCGACCGAGAAGATGTGCAAGGCCAAGGGAGACGAGGTCTGCCGTTTCGTTATAGAGAAGGTGGAGTGATTCACTTCTTGTATCCGTAATCCCGCAGAGCGCTCCTCTTGGATATCTTGCCGTCCAGGAGGTCCCTTTCTACCAGCTTTCTGTCCCTCTTCTTGGGGTCGCCGTAGCCTCCGCCGCCGGGAAGTCTCAAACTGACGATGTCCCACTTGTTTAGGAAACTGACGCCTTTTGACCTGGCTCTCCTCTCACCCTTGTCGTCGACCAGATAGAAGATCCCTTTTGTGCCTTCCTTGCCGCCAAACAGCCCGAACGGAGGTTTCTCTTGTGTGTCCCCGTATCTCGCCCATGAGACATCGTCCACCAGGAACATGATGTCCCTTCTGAGACCCATCGCTCCCCTGAACTTCCCCGGTCCGCCGCTGTCCTGGATTAGCTCGAACCTCTCTATCCTCACCGGATACTCCAGCTCAATCGCCTCTATCGGAGTGTTCATGAACCTTGCCAAATGGGAATCCTGACCGTCCTTGCCGTCGATCGTTGGCAGTGCACCAGCACCACCGCCCTGGATGTCAGTGTAGACCCACCGTTCGCCCTTGTAGAACCCGCTGAATCCGCACGTGGATATCTGTCCGTGGCTTCCGGCCATGGATTTCTCGGGAGCCGCCTTGGCCAGTGCCTGGAGCATGGCCTCCACTATCTTCTGGGAACAATTGGTCCTAGCGGCCACGGCGGACGGGAGCTGGGGGTTGACTATCAATCCTTCTTCGGCATCAATCTCCACGGGCCTGTAACAACCGGAATTGGGAGGAACGTGCGGGTCCGCGACGGCGATCATGGTGTAGAAAACGGCTGCGTGGGTTGTCGCGATGGGGCAGTTTATGTTGCCCTTGACCTGTTTGCTGGTCCCCTTGAAGTCGACCTTGGCGGCGTCATCCTTGATGTGAATGTTGACCTGCACTGGAATCAGATCATCCGTGACGCCGTCGTCGTCGATATATGACCTTCCAGTATAGGTTCCATCCGGGAGATTCCTCAGGCCTTCCCTCATTCTGCTCTCGGAATAGTTCAGCAACCGCCTCAGGCATTTGTGGACGACGTCCACTCCGTACTTCTTGTAAACCTGCTGGATCTTCTTGATGCCTACGTAGTTGGAAGCGACCTGCGCCTTGATGTCGCCGATGGTGTTGTCCGGGACCCTGATGTTGTTCCTGATTATCGCGAAGACGTCATCGTTCTCCCTGTACCTCTTGTAGAGCTTGATCATTGGTATTCTGAGACCTTCCTGATAGATCTCGGTCATA
>JAZGCT010000062.1:0-8199 GCA_036477085.1 Thermoplasmata archaeon
AACGACCTTGAAGAAGAAAAGGAAGTAAGTGAAGAGGACCTGAAACGTGTGGCTGAGAAGTATCAAGGAGAATACGCGATGTCCAGTGCCATGACGGGAGAGAACGTGGAGAGGATATTCGAGGGATTGACCAACGAGATATTCAGACGGATCATGGAAAGGAAGTACCCCGAGGATGTGTCTGTGACCTCACGAGATGGTGCATCCAAACAGGTGTCCTAAGACTCCCCCTGAGAAAGATTGACAGAGGTTTCTGGCTTTGGATATTGCTTGTTTTCGCAACAGTGGTGATATTGTTGACGTCTTGGCATAATCCATCTCGTAAGAATGAGATATTCGTAGGCTATTTGATCAGAGAGGACGGTGCACTCATCAGGGAAGTCAACATGAATGACAAGAGAACGGTCCCGTATGGTCTGATAAGGCAACGGACGAAAGCACCTGGCATAAGAAAGTCCAAGAATCTGGAATTCGACGAATACAAGGTGGCGATTCTCCATGGAAAGCGTCTCCATCTGGCGGTGGTATCATCTTCCGACCTCGAGATGACGACCAGGGCGGAACTGCAAGAGGTCGTCAAGAACCTGGACCATGATGTTAGAGAGGAGAGGTTCCTGGGAGATGACAGCGAAGAGACGGCTTCAATCCTGAACGGATTCGAGAGGCATTTTAAAGAGATAAGCGGTAACAACGGGCGCTTTGGACGATTGAATGGAAGTAGCGCCGGCGACCGGATTTGAACCGGTGACCGTCCGGTTTCTGCAGAGAGCTTTAACAGCCGGATGCTCGACCAGGCTGAGCTACGCCGGCAATACCTGATGTCCAATGTGGGGATTGTTGAAAAACCTTTTCGTCATAGAGAAGCGCGCAACTCCTTGACCGTTCTTGCAGTAGAATCCAGAACCTCCTTCAACTGGCCTACAAAACTACCCAGTTTCTCGGTGGTCACGGCACCATCGGGGGATGGCTCGATCAGACCTTCCTGTTCCAGTATCCTTAGAGAGTAACGGACCTTGTGCTGAGGGTAATTGAGAAGTTCGGAGAGCCTTATAATCCCGATGGGCTGGTTCTCCACGATGGACTTCAGCATGTTCACATGCCTTTGCATAAGGCTTACTTCATCCTCCAACTTGCTCGTCAACGAACTGCTTCCTCGTCTATTCATCCTCTCCCCTCTACGATAATTGTCATGAGGCGTGATAACACATGTATTATTTAATGATGAGCCTATCCCTTTCCTGCCCACCAGGCCATATCGGTATTACATGAGACACCGCAGCCAGATGTGGAGACGGCCAAAACTCCGATTGGAACGTTATCCTTGAAGAGCTCCAACGAAGCATCGCAAGCATCCTGAGGCTCCAGACCTTCCTCCATCTTGTCGTACACCCACTTGGAGAGAACGTATCTCACTATCTCCTCCCCGATTCCAGTGGCAGTGACGGCGCCCTTTTCTCCCGCATACAGACCTGCGCCAATGACGGGAGTATCCCCAATCCGCCCTTCAAGCATGTACGAAGTTCCACCTGTGGAATTTCCCGTGGCAAACCTCCCTTCTGAGTCCATGGCGACCGCCCCGACGGTGTCCTTGATCTCGTAGTCCTTCCATTTGGAGGCCCAAGCGGGAACATCCTTGTTCTTGATCTTCTTCTTGACCTTCTCAAGGATCTCGACGGTCCTTTTGGTCTTTGGGTCGAAATGCTCGAACCCCCTGCTCCTCGCGAATTTGATGGCACCATCACCAGCCAGAACGATATGGGGAGTGTCCATGACTTGTCTCGCCACCCTGATCGGGTTCCTTACGTCCTCTATGGCCGCAACGCAGCCGCAGTTCCTATCCGAGTCCATCAATGAAGCGTCCATCTGGATCTTGCCTGTTAGTCGAAGCCTGGAGCCTAAACCGGCGTTGGTCCTCTCATCGTCCTCAAGGAGCACTATTGCCTCCTCCACGGCCTCAAGGGCATTCCCCCCTTTCTTCAATACTTCGAGACCCACTTTTCCTGCCTTCTCCGCCGCATCCGCGACCTTCTGGGTGGATCCTGCGCCTACGTGGGTGACGATGATAACTCCCATGGGGGTGAATCCCGGAATCCGTAGAAAACCCTTTTGCCAATTTCAGGAATGAAGAGAGAAAGGATAAATATCCAAGGTCGTAATGAACACCCGATACGATGGCCGTCATCGAGACAAGTGATTTATCCAAAGTGTTCGGGGACCTGAGAGCCCTCGACAAGATCAACCTGGAAGTGAAGGAGGGCAACTTTCTCGGCCTTTTCGGACCCAACGGGGCTGGCAAGACCACACTTCTCAAGATACTCACAGGACAGCTTCTACCCACCAATGGGAAAGCAAAGGTGGACGGGAAGGACGTTGTCAAGGACCCGATGGGCGTGAAGAGAAGCATTGGTATAGTGCCGGAGGTCGAATCGCCCCCGAGCTATCTGACCGCGCACGAATACCTCTACTTCGTCTCCAAGATTCGAGGCGTGAATGATGTTGAGAAGAGGATAGAACGCTGGCTCAAGTTCTTCGGGATGGAGGATTCCGAGGGCAAGATATGCAGGGACCTATCGAAGGGGGGGAGACAGAAGCTCATGCTGGCCTCCGCCTTCATACACGAACCCAAGATATTGTTCCTGGATGAGCCGTTCATCAATCTTGACCCCATATACCAGAGGAAGTGCAAGGATTACCTGCTCGAATATTCGACCAACGGCAGAACGGTCTTCATGTGCTCCCACCTGCTGGAAATCGCAGAAAAGCTCTGCAACAACGTCGCGGTAATCGACAACGGCAAGATCGTGGCGTTCGGTAGCCTTGAAGAGGTGAGGGGGGAGAGCAGGGACCTGGAGAGCGCTTTTCTGAAACTCGTAGAGACAGGGAGATAGGTCAAATGAGGACCCTTGTCTGGATGATGCTCAAAGAAGAGTTCAGGATGCATACGTCCTTCTCCAGCAAGTACATGTTCTTGGCCTTCCCCGTGATGACAGTCATTTTCTCCTTTGCAATCGCGTTGACCTCTGGCCGGATATTCGAAGTCCAGCCCATGAGCGACATCATGCTCCTGATTCACGTGGGCGTGTTCATCTACGGGATATCGGTTGGTGCGTTCGGCTTCATGGGGAGGATGTACGTCGAAAGGCAATGGGGCGAAAGGGGCTTTCTGGTAGCCGTTCCCCAGCTCCATCCGATCTCATTCAAGAAGACATTCTTTGGTCTTTATGTCCGGGACGTAATCTTCTATGTCTTCTTGTTGCTGTTGCCCGCCACACTGGGTCTGTTCGCTTCTGTTCCGTTCACTGGTTTCAACCCCGTGTCAATCTCGTTCCTCTTCACATCAGCCTTCCTGTCCTTCTTGCTGGGGATATCCTTGAGCTTCTTCATGTCGGTGCTCTACATTCGGAGCACTTTCGTGTTCATGGTCGGGGTGGGTTCCATCTTCGCACTATTCCTCGGCCAGAGCCGGTTCGGGTTGTATCCCCTGGAGTATCTTGTGCGTGGGCTGGGTCTGCAGTTCAGTCTGCCGCCGTACGTGTTGAACATAGAGAACGCGATCGGCTTCACAATAATGGCTTTGGCCATGGTGGCGCTGTTCGATATACTGTCGATAATCCTGGTCCAAGAGAGATTCGAATCCAGAAAGATGGGGAAGGTGGACTACATACTACCTAGAGTGGAGAAGAGGGTCTCTTTCGCAAAGAAGTACCAGACGCTCCTTGGAAAGGAACTTGTGGATCTGGCGAGGAGCGGGACCGTCAGCAAGATGTTCTTCTCGTTCGTGACCCCGCTGCTGTTCCTGAGCTTCACGGTATGGTTCGTCACAACTGGACTGGCCCTTCCTGTGGGTTTCAACACGGTCTTCTATGGTGCCATGGTCGGGTTCTTCGGCGTACTGCTCTACAGCTGGTTGAACAACGTCGATGTTACAGACTACTTCTCGACATTACCCGTGACCGTCCCACAAGTCATAAAAGCGAAGCTCCTGGCGTTCCTCATAATGACCATGTGGATCAGCACCGCCTTTGTTGTGGCAATAAGCTGGTTGAACAACGACACCAGTCTCCTTTGGCTGGCCCTTCCTGTGATGTTCATTGTTTCGATCTACATGGTGGTCATGGTCGCGTATCTGACCGGCCTCAGGACCAACAGCTTCCTGTTCGATCCAGGAGTGCTCATCAAGTTCAGCGTAATGTCTGTTCTGCCGGACCTTGGGCTTACAATCCTTTCATTCACGCTCAGGGCACCGGGACATGTCATCTTTTCGATAACCGGCATCGTCCTGGTATGCGCGATTCTGCTTGGTACAACCTGGATACTTTACAGAGGGATCGACAAGAAATGGGCTCGAACAGAGTTCGGGGACTGAGACCGAGCATGTCTTGATTAGGATGTTTGGAATCTCCTACTGAGAGGATTCTGGGAGCTGGACTCTGTCCATCTTCTTGGAAATCATGAGGGACACAACCAGGAAGAAAATCCCGATTACGGTGGTAGCTAGTCCTAGGATAGCGACGAACGAGTTCACCGGACCGAACGATTCATACGTGGTGAACGCGGGACTAGGTGCCGGGATACTCAGCCAATCATGAAGATACGAGGCAGCAACGATTCCTGGACCGCCCAGGACTATGAGTACAAGCCCGAAGTACATGGTGAGCTTCTCCCGCCTCTCCTGAGAGCGACTCCCCACCATTCCCTCTTTCTTGAGGTGCCGCTGGGTCCAGGATCTGTTTTCAGTGGAGCATAACATACACACACCGTTGGGTGATACGTTCCTGGAACCGCAGTTCTCACATCGATATACAACCATATCATCTTCTTGGTCAGATGATAACTCATCAAAGAAGTCTTTCTCCATATACAGATTCCTCCGACTTTCAGACGCTTTCTATTCTCACCTTCCACTCTTAGCCTTCTCTTCGGTGTGCATTCCTCCGATTATCAGACCGGTCCCAATAACTGCAAGGGCTCCGGAGAACAACAACGAACCCATGACCCAAAGAGACCCCACACCCATTGAGAACGCTCCAACCCCAAGAGGGATGATTGGGAGTCTCTGCCTAGTCTTCCGAGGTAAACGTACATACCTCTTCGGAATCAGACTATTCGTGTTCAGGATAGAGGTAGCCTCCTGATCATTCACAACCGATAATTCCGGGGACGACATGTTCTCTCCCATCGCGGAACCTTACGAGGATGTGCATAAGCCTTCCTATTCAATTATCAAAAGTGAAATGCAGAATAATCACAATAACAACTTAGGAATGGACTCTACAATATTATGTGAATACATCGAACACTATTTAGGCAACTTCACTCAAGAGCACAGAACAACGCCAGTCGTTGCAATCATGTTCCTAGCCCTTGCCGATAGGCTTATTTACCCCTCAGGTCAATATTCACGGGAGATAATCACGTGTGATTATCGTGGATGGTAAAAGTCCACGGGATTGAACCTAACAGGGAAGGAAAACGAAACAAGGGATGGGATGTAAGGAACCTTGTACGATTGACTCTGAAACGTAGACAACATGTTCTGTGGACCGGCGACAACGGTGATTCTGTAATGTCCGACGAGAACCAAGCTGCAACGGCCAACTCCGCGCCCATGAGGATGAGGTGGGGTTTTGGGCTTACTCTGATCAACAGGATAAGAAACATCGATACCGAGATACTCATGAGGAAGGTCATGTGGAACTTGGTCCTCTTGTTCCTGGGGCTGTTCGTTGGTTTCATCGTGATCCAACATGCGATGTTCTATTCGCTACCTCCCAACCTGGATGAGTTCCTTTACGTCCAGAAGGAGGTTTACGTCGTATTCAGTCTGATGTTCGTGATCTCCATGAGGACCTTGTCCTTCGTGGAAGGGAAGATCAGGAGCCTGTCGGCACCAAAGTGATTGGTCCAGCTAGGTTACGTGTTCTCAGATCATTGATGTCTGGAATGACAGAGAAGTGCTCGTTTCAAATGTCCTCAGGGATTCAAGACGATTAAGTCCGTCTTGATAACCTGATAATAGTGATATAAGTTTTTAATCTGTGTTATGTCATCTTGCGATATTCTATACGTTTGAGATAATATTTGTTATCAGGAACGATAAACGCTTCCTAACCTTTATAGTCGACCCATTCATCAACCCGAAAAAGACCTTCTTGAGAAGAGATGGTTGACTAGCACTTGGATCACGCTGACTGTTGGTTGGTGAGGATGCAATGAGTCGAAAAAAGACGAAGGGCATAGCGAGGTCAATAAAGGAGCATGCCGAGAGAATCGGCAGAACTCATTTTCAGGATGAGGCTCCGATAGAGTTCGACGAAGATGAACTTCTCTACGAAGAGCTGGACAGGCTCACAAGGACCACGGGAACTGAGGATGAGCTGCGCGCGAAGGGATTGACCAACGGTATAGGCAGGACGAATGGGCTCATTAATGGGCTGGGGCGCACGAATGGCCTCATTAACGGAAATGGTCGGACCAACGGCCTGGTCAACGGTGTTGGACGCACAAATGGTTTGATCAATGGTACCGGAAGGACGAATGGACTTGTCAACGGTGTTGGAAGGACACACGGTATCATCAATGGTACTGGTAGGACAAACGGAATGATCAACGGTATCGGCTGGACAAATGGTCTCATCAACGGTATTGGCAGAACCAATGGAATGATCAATGGTACCGAGGATGGCGATTACGAATACATGGACGAAGAATTTGAAGATCCCAAAGGAAGAAGACCTCGGAGAAGGAAGCTGGCCCTAGTTAGATACACCGCAATCATAATGGGACTTCTCTTCCTGTTCTCGGTAAGTATCTCATTGATACCCGAGGAGCCGGAGAAACCTTCGAGAATAACCGTTGATGGACAACTGGCAGATTGGTCGGGGATCGAGCGATACAATGAACCTGCGTCGAGCGAGAATAGTGACGTGGACCTGCAAACGTACGCTGTGCTGTCAGAAAGGGAGGTCCTGTCCGTCCTGATGACCGTGCAGGGGACCGCACTGGGAGATCCCACTGGATATGACGCTTTCTACCTTTTCGTGGATGCTGATAATTCAGTGGTCACAGGTTATCTTCACGAGAGTCTGGGTGTGGACTATGCGATAGAGATCTACGGAGGCGGCAACTCGGTCGAGGTTGCCAGTTTACTTGAATTCCAACCGGGGGACCAGCAGAACTGGTCCGCCTTCACGACAATCGGAAGGATAAACGCAGCTGTCTCAGGCAGTAACCTGGAAGCTCAGATTCCATTGTCTCTTGCGGTGTCAATATCTGAAGACAGCATCTTCGCGATACATACAGACGATTTCGAAGGCGGAGGGCTGGATTCTTCTCTCTACTTCAGAGAAGAATTCGGAGCACTAGAGGTCACATTCCAGGCCGTGATGGAGGACTGTGTCATTACCTCAGTTCCACAAGATGTCGTCCAGTTGACCTTCGTAGCGAGGGGGTCACAGGTCGCTGTCAATTCTGTGTCGGTCACCATGGAAGGTCTGGGACAACTTGAATCTGTTGCTCCGTTCAACCTCCCCTCATCCCAGGTAACCGTCAGAACGGTTGGATTGTCATCTTTGACGGCAAACCCAGGAGACCTGATCACCTTCACACTAAACGAGGTGCGGGCGGACAGGCCAGTGAAGATACGCGGAGAGAGTGTCAAATGCTATTATCAAAGCGCCCCGAGCGAGAAGAAGATCGACGGGTGGTTCGGGGACTGGAGCGGAAAGGCAGAGATCGGTTATCAGAACCTTCCTCTGGACCAGGCCAGTCGGGACATCAAGGAGTACTCGGCATCACTTGAGCCAACCCTCAACGAGACCTTCTTCTATGCCAGGGTCTTTGGAGAGATGCTGGAAGGGTCCAGCATTCCGAAAAAGATAGTGAAGTCCTTGGCCCAGGGAGACCCGAACTACGTTCCAGCGGCCCCGAAACTATGGAAGGAAAAGAGAACGGGCGAGGATTTCCTGAGGATCTACATCGACTCCAACACCAGCGACGTGGACGGTGCTCGCATTAGCAACTTTCCAATGATCCCAGACTATGTGATACAGGTCACAGGCAAGAACGGGGTGATACTGAACAGATCGGTCTTCGAATGGGGACCCGGATGGGATTTCCTCATGAGCATTCCGGCTGAGAAGAGCATGGACAGCATTGAGATATCTGTTCCAAGCTGGCTTTTCGGCTCCATCAACAACA
>JAZGCT010000063.1:0-3087 GCA_036477085.1 Thermoplasmata archaeon
TCTTCTGGCTGACCTTCTCTTCTATTCCGGTCTCCTTGACCAAGTCTGCCGCGATCTCAGCGTTGAACTTGTCTGCGGCGAATGCAGTCATGACCGAGAGGCCCTCTGAATCAGCCACCAGGAGATAGCTGGGAACCTTGCTGTTCTCGATGTCGCCACTTACCGTGAAGTACGTCAATGAGAAGTTGGTCGTGATCAACACTGGAGACTCCGGAGTCGGAGAACCGATCTCGTAGACACCAGGTTTGACCTGTATGGGTTTCTGCGGATCCGTGAAGATGTTCTGTTTCAGGGTGAAAAGCGGATACATCAATGGTATCTCGGCCTCGTCGAACGCAATAACCGAAGCATACTTCATGGTTCCCAGCGCTGTGATGATGGCAGCATCCTCGGGCGCACCCTCAGCAAGGACGAATGTTGGATACCCAAAAGGTCTAAACTTCTTCTTCACTGCGAGCCTTCTGATTATCGTGAGGTTTCGAAGCATGTCACCCAGGTTAGCAGGGCCGAAGTCCAGTAGAAGGTCCTCCACGCCAGTGTCTTTTACCTTCTCCACGAAGTCTGCCAGATTGTCAAGTGATGTCGTTTCCCGTACGACCAGGGAGCACCCGTTCTCTTTAGCGACAGCAGCCATTCTTTCGTAGTTCTCGGGGGTCGCTGCATGCAGCAGGGGTTTCCTGTCAGCCACCGCTTTTGCTCCTTCGGCCATGACGTCCGGATTCTCGGAAACCAGGAGCAAGGGTAGATCGGTCTGCGAAGCCATTTCCTGGACAACGGACGCGAAGGTCGCGGGATCGTTGGAAACCGCTTTAACGCCAACCATGTCCATGCTCATGATCTGGCCCACCCTGTCAAATGTGAGGGCCTTGAGATGCTCAACCTTCTGTTTCCTATCCTCAGGGCTGGCAGTATCGTCTATCAGCAATACGAATGCGGTGGGATGGAAGAACTTCTTTTCGTGTCTGAACAGCTCCGTCTCGTCACCCACTTCTACGACGTGATCTCCGCTTCCAATCTTCACCAAGCGTATCGGAGGTGCCGCCGAGGCCTCAAGGAACTGCTTCGCCTCTTCGGAGATGTGAGGGCACTTGTCCAGGCTGATCTTCTTGTTGGCTAGTTGCATCGCGAAAGCAAGGCATGTCGGAAAACCGCAATCCCCGCAGTTGGTCTTGGGAAGTTTCTGGAATATCTCAAGCGCAGTCGGCATTATGTTCCACCTCCCACGAGTTCGCCTATGGATCTTCTGACCATCGCCAGGGCCTCAGGATGTCTCATTATCAACATGTCAGCTCCTGCCACAAGTGCTGAAGTTCCGGTTGCCGCCTCCCAGAAGACGACCCTTTTCTTTGGATCGCCAAGAGCTGGATCCTCTTTGAACGATTCGCGAGCATTGTACACTCGGGTGGTCTCGCATACGATCGGTATTTGGAGCATTGCATCACCCATTAGCGCCGCCAGCTTGACTCTCTCAATAACGGAGTAAGAGTATTCCAGGCCGTAACCCAGTGCTGCCATCAACGGGTCCGCTAAAAGGTTCTCCTTCTTGACCCCGAAATCCGTTAAGAGTATGTGCATCTGCTTTGCTAGGTTGATATCCAGATTAGAGAAGGCAACGACCCCGTGACCGTTTGACATTGAGGCGACCGATATGGACTTGTACGCAGCCTCCTCGGCCAGACCCAGGAACACCCTCTCTCCCTTGGCGACATTGGAGACCAGTTCCATCGTCTTGGCATCCTTCTCGTCGATCCCGCATCCGTAGATGAGAAGGGGCACGCCGACTGCACCGAGCACTTCTTTGACAGTTTCGGCAGCCTCCTGAGGGCTTCTGTCCTCTTCTTCTGGATCCGTGCTGACGAGCTTGAGGCATATCAGGTCCGAGCCGAACTCCTCCACGCACTTCCTTGCCCACCGCGCCGGGTCGTCCTTGACGTCCTGTATGGGCTCAAGAGCAACTGTGGGATAGTCCTTCCTTACGACATCCAGGATCTCCATTCCTATCACTGGCGCGTGTGGAAGTTCACCGTCAAAATCCAGGAAGGGGAGGGTGTTCTCGCCGCCGAGCACTATCTTCTTGGTTCGTGTTCCGCCCTCTTCGGAGGTCGCGCCAATGACGACCTCACCTATTCTACCCCGCCAATTCTCCTTAGGTATCTCAATGGCCATGGATTCTCACCCAGCCTACATCATTGGAGGCAACTTCAGGGCAGGATGGTCAACCTTGGTTAAGTATTCTGCCAATTCAGCGGGGTCAGTGGTGATCGTCTCATCCGCTATCTTGTCCACGAAGTCCGGGGTGCCAACCTCCTCGGCCCTAGCCTTGAGCCTGTTCTTCATTTCCTCCTTCAGCTGCTTGGGCATCCAGACTATCCTGTGGAAGCCTCCATCTGCAGAGATGAACTTCTTTGAGACTAGGTAGTACCTGCCGACGCCGATAAACCCAGGGGTCTGTCCCCCTCCTCCCACGGTACCCGCGAGTGTTGAGAACTTCATGCCAAGTGGGGTCATACCCGAGTGTTCTCTGTTGACGATGACAACGCCGTTCGTCATGGGCTCCAGCCCGACGATGCACTCGAAGCAACCGCAAGAGGTCATCGGACTCTCCATCATTGTGTACAGGTTGAAGACGTCCAGCTTCCCATGTGAATGTTCTCTTACAGCGTCGTTGACGCCGGGCCACTGCCCCTTCTCCAACTCAATGGCCTCTCCCTTGATTATCGGCTGATTTGGACCTGTAGGGGTGATCTCCTTACTGGCTTTTGCATCCAACCAGTTGATGGCACCGCAGAGCCCAAGTCTCTCAGGGCTGACGATGCAAACATGATTTGGAGCGAAGCTCTGGCAGAGGGTGCAGGTGTAGAACGTATCCACCTTCTCGTCCAGGAGTCCCGCGACACGCTCGTCCCTTACGGCGTAGGATTCCATTGCCTCAGGAAAGTGTTTCTCAATCTCAGCCTGGTCGGTCATTATGGTCACTTGGATCCTGTTCAGCAAGGCTCCGAAGTCCTCGTGCAGTTTGGCGTGCAGTATGTCTCCAAAATGCTTGAACCGCAAGCCGTTCTCGACTCCTTTCTTGCTGAGTCTTAT
>JAZGCT010000064.1:0-3336 GCA_036477085.1 Thermoplasmata archaeon
ATGGCCCTGGCGTTCTATCTGCTGATGAACATCTGGTTTGCCGCTTCGTCGATCCCTGCGGGGGCTTTGAGCGATAAGATAGGACGGGTGCCAACAATAGCGGTCGGCTACGTGTTCTTCGCCGCCACGAGCTTCTTGTTCGCGTATGAGATAGGAGCGATCTTGATCGCATTCTCTTTCATACTGTTCGGTCTATCCAACGGATTTATAGACGGGGTCCAGAGAGCGTTCGTCAGCGATCTCGCACCCGAGGATATCAAGGCCACCTGCCTTGGAACCTACCACATGAGCGTGGGAATCGGAAAACTTACGGCCAGTATCCTTGCAGGCGCCTTATGGACCTTCTTCGGCGTCCAGTACGCGTTTCTCTACGGGATGGTATTATCTGTCATGGCCGCAACAATGCTCACGAGCATAATGAGGAAATGAATCACTTCTCCAGCTCTTTGCCGAGCAGGTTCTCCACGGATGCGATCTTCCTCTCGATCTCCCCCACAGCATGCTTTCTGTCATCCATCTTTATTGTGGTGACGACCCTCTCACAGTCCTCCAATACTGCCAGGTGACATCTTCTTATCGTTTTCATTATCGGCTTGTACTCACCTTCCAGTATCGTTCCCATGGGGGTGAACTGGTACTTCAGTCCGCTTTCATCCACTATGTTCAATGCCTTGGCCACGTGCTTGCTGAGACTCTCTCCCACTCCAACTGGCAATATGCTGAATTCGACTATCATGTCGGTCCTCCTCCGCCTCGTCTATCCTTTCATTACGCCCATCGGGCGCATCCTTGCAACGATCTTGGATATTCCCGCGCCTTCTGCGATTCTTACCACGTCATCGATGTCCTTGTATGCATCCGGGGCCTCCTCCACTATGCCGTCCTTGCTGGCTGCGCGGATGTAGATGCCCTTGCGGCTCAATTGGCTCTTGATCTGGTCCACCCTGAACTTCCTCGTCGCGGCCCTCCTTGACATGGTCCTCCCGGCCCCGTGACATGTCGACCCCCATGATTCCTTCATCGCCGTGTCCGTCCCGACCAGCAGGTAGCTGGCGGTTCCCATGTCTCCCGGTATGAGGACCGGCTGGCCTGTATCCCGGTAATCCTGAGGGACCTCCTTCCTGCCGCTTCCGAAGGCCCTCGTCGCACCCTTTCTGTGCACACATAGCTCGACCTTCTTTCCATCTATCTCGTGCTCTTCGATCTTCGCTATGTTGTGAGCCACGTCGTAGATGACCTTAAGACCCATGTCCTCCGCCGGTTGGTCGAAGACCGTCTCGAAGGACTGCCTGACCCAGTGCAGTATCATCTGCCTGTTCGTCCACGCGTAGTTTGCACCGCAGGCCATCGCCTTCAGGTAGTCCTGACCCTCATTGGAATGAACTGGAGCGCAAGCCAGTTGTCTATCCAACAGCTTGATGCCATACTTCTTTCCAGCCCGTTCCATGACCCTGATGTAATCTGACGCGATCTGGTGACCGCAGCCCCTGGATCCGGTGTGGATCATTACGACCACCTGGTCCTTATGGGTCACTCCCCACTTGCTAGCAATCTCCGGCTGGAGTATCTTATCCACCCTCTGAATCTCCAGGAAGTGGTTTCCCCCACCAAGGCTCCCGAGCTGGGGCTTCCCCCTCTCAATGGCCTTCTGGCTGACCTTCTCCGAGTCCGCTATCTTGTAGCATCCGTTCTCCTCCAGGTGTTCAATGTCATCCTCCCATCCATACCCTTCGCCGACGGCCCATCCAGCTCCTTCTTCCAGAACCCTTCTGAGCGTCTGGTTGTCCACGCGGATCTTTCCTCTGGAGCCCACGCCCGAAGGCACGTTCTCGAACATCTTGTTCACAATGTCCTTGATCTTGGGAGTGACATCGTTGACGTTCATGTTCGTGGTCAGCATCCTGACTCCGCAGTTGATGTCGAACCCCACTCCACCGGGGGAGACGACACCGTCGTCCATGCTGAAGGCGGCGACGCCACCTATTGGGAAGCCGTACCCCCAGTGTATGTCCGGCATTGCCATCGAACTGCCCACTATTCCCGGTAGCGTAGCGACGTTCGCAACCTGCTCTGGGGCATTGTCCTTGACCACGGACCTTATCATCTTCTCGTCCGCGTAGATTATCCCTCTCGTTCTCATCTCGTTCTTGTACTTCTGGGGGATCTCGTAGCGGAAATCATCCAGCTTCTTTACGGGGCCATTCCAATCGTGCATCGACCTCACCTTGCCCTATCAATGGGATGATTGCTTAAGTTGTTTTTGGGGGAGGGTCTGGCTCGAATCGAATTGGCTTACTCTTTTGTTGTGTGGATTTCGCCGTGTCCATCACCCCAACGCCTCTGCGTATGGCTATCATTTTTGATAAACTGCCAAAAACCCTTTTACAATACCCGTTCTATGATTCTCCGCAATGGCTTCCTCAAGTGACGCATTTGGCTATCCGATTCAATCCACCAAAGGAATCAGAATACGTTCAAAGGAAGACCTCAACAGAGTTATTGTCCGGGTTCAGAAACGGGAAGCGGCGCTCAGGTCAGTACAGAACAAGCTCAAGGCCAGGGAGGTCAGGGTGGCTGAGGCAGAAGAGAAGCTCGCCAAGAGAAACGAATTCTTGGACGCCTGGGAGGTCAGCCTCAAGAGCAAAGAATCAGAAATCATGCAAGAGGGCGAAGAGCTTGAGGGAATGAAGCGAAACCTCAGGGAGATCGGGCACCAAATGATCGCTCTGTCGGACAAGACCGATTCCGTCTTCGAAGGCCTTCCATATGATGATGACGTACTGGAGGATTTCTTGGAAGAGGAGGCCCCCGCGGAAAAGAAGCCGTTATTGGGCTTTCTGAAGAACAGGCCCAAGAAGAAAAGTGAAAAGTTCCCGAGACGCAAGGCTCGCTCCAAGAAGCAACGCCCCGGGACCAAGAAAGTTACCCCATCTAGAAAGGCCAAGACTCTGAGGGACGCTCTGAAGGAGAAGCGGGATAGGCTCAAGAACGGCGGCCTGAATGAGTTGGATGATACTCCCGAGGACATTTCCGGACTGGAAGAACTCGAGGAGCTGCTTCAGAATGAGGCCTTTTCCTGCCCATCATGCAATGCGGACGTCTCTTCCGACGATGACAGCTGCCCATCATGCGGCATTGAACTGAATTGGGGCGCATAATTCTTCCAGAATGGACCTTGTTCTGGCTTTCTTCATCATTTGTGTAATATTGTGACACAGAATCACAGTGAGTTACTTCACATGCACCTCCAAGTCGTGTCATATTTTGACACCAACCATGACCAGACGCAGATTCTGGCTGTAGGCGGTCCAGGGACGACATGTTCAAGTAAGCATA
>JAZGCT010000065.1:0-3582 GCA_036477085.1 Thermoplasmata archaeon
TACGTTGAGTTTTTCCACGCCGACCTCGTCTAGCGTTGCGATGATCTTGTCGAAGGTCTCGTTGGAAAGGGTCACCAGTTTCTCCTTGGCCATCCAGTCCCGGTACAACCTCTCCTCCATCAGCGCCCTCCATCCCTTCTCGTATTCCTGAAGGCGCCCAGCGGAGAAGTCCTTTTCTTGAACACATTTGGCCAGGACCTCGCCTGCGACCTTGCCGGCCCTGCACGCGTTGGCGATGCCGCCCCCTGTGATGGCGTCTATCATCCTCGCCGCGTCACCCACCAGAATCAAGCCGTCCGTCACGGTCTGGTCAAGGGGAGCGGATATGGAAACCGCGCCGCAGACCATGTCCAGGATCTTACCGTTCTTGAACCTCTCGTCGCTCTCGATGTACATGTCCAGATACTTCTTCGGGTCGCCCTTTTCCCTGACCTTGGAGAGCTGCATACCCAGGCCGACGTTTGCTGTGTCCTCGGCCTTCGGGAAGACCCAAACGTACCCGCCGGGAGCTTCGGTGCCAAGAATGAACTCGCAGTAATCCGGATCTGGATTGATGTCGGTCATCCTGTACTGGAAGCAGGTTGTGATGTCCTTTGCCTTCAGTGTCGTATCTATTCCACCCCATCGGCCGACCTGTGATTCGAAACCATCGGCGCCAACGACGCATCCTGCCTTGACGTCGAACCTCTTGCCCATCCGGTCCACCCGCACTCCGGCGACCTTCCCGTTGTCCTTGAGGAGTCCAACGACGCTTGACTTGAGCATTATCTCGGCACCGGCCTTGGCGGCGTGCCTTGCCAGAGCCTTGTCGAAAAGGTCCCTCTCTATGACAGTGCCGACCTCTTCACCGGCATGTTTCTCGTCTATGTGGAACTCTGTACCGTTCGGTGAAATGATCTTTGCACCTTCGACCTCATAAGCTATCCACTTCCTGTCCAGGGGAATCCCGATATCCTCTATCCAGTATCTAGCAATGCCCTCACCACATCTGACGGGGGAACCGATCTCCTGCCTCTTCTCGATCATCAGAACGCTGGCGCCGTTCTCGGCCGCGAACTTCGCTGTGATGCTTCCCGCCGGACCCGCGCCGACGATGACCACATCATATTCCAGCGTCATTCCGCACCCTCCGGCTTGTCTATCGCCCCGATCGGGCACACCCGGACGCAGAGCCCGCACTGGTTGCAGCTATCGTCAAAGGTGATTATGACCTCGTTCAGGAAGATCGAGTTCCTTGGGCAGGTACCCACACACGCACCGCAGTGCATGCACAATGAGGTGTCCACCTCCATCAGACCAGAATCAGATACCGTCACTCCCATGCCTCTTCCTCCACTCCTCGAGAGGTATGGAGAACTTCTTCTCCACCTCTTCCCTGTAGACGGGGCCAGTGTTGTAAGCGCAGAACGGGATTATCCTTCCGTCCGGAGTAGCATAGTGAATGGCGCATCTCTTCACTCTCTCGATGTCGTAGTTGTACATGTCCATGAAGTGCATTCCACCCACGTAGAACCATTTCCAGGCGAAGTCCGCCACACCTGACTTGTCCCCGGTGTCAAAGATCTTAGAGATTCCTTTTGCGAACGAAGTAGCCGACAGGTTTTCCGGAGCCGATTTCTTCTTGAAATGTCTCCTGAGAATATTGAACGCTCGCACCTTAGGGAAGTATGCCCTTTTCGATTGTTCGACCTTTACGGCTAGATCCCACAGATCGTTCATTAGTCCTTTCACATCAACGAATCGCGTGATAGGAACAGGATCCCCTTCATCTGGAACATAAATGAATGACGCGAGGCCACAGCCTGGATGAGTTGTGAACGATACTTTCGGTTCCTCATGAATCACTGACACGAATTTCGATAGAGGGACAACGAACGGTACCGGAAACCAATCATCCTTCGCCAGCCAACCCACCTGGTCCTCCATTCTTTGGGCGAGATCTGACAAGGTGAACCTGAGCTTTCGCCTTTCTTCAACACTAACCCTCCCCGAAAGGGAAATTGGCTGGAAATTGACCCCCCGGATGACATCCCTGTTCTCCAGGCCGTATCTCAATATGGCGCCAACCTGGTCGTCGTTCATTCCCTGGGCCACTGTCGGCACCAGTACTATCGACGGCCGGGGTCTCGGCATCTCCCTGATGACCTCCACGACCTTCTTCTTGATCTCCAGAAGGGGTCGTCCCCTGGCCTGGATATAATTCTCTTCCCTGAGCCCATCGAACTGGAGATATATGGTGTGAAGACCAGATTCCCATGCCTTTGCGGCGAACCCTGGTTCCTGAGCAATCTTGAGTCCGTTGGTTGCCACCTGTATCTGAGAGAATCCCATATCCCTGGCAGCTGCCAGTATCCTGAAGAAGTCTGGATGGATCGTGGGTTCCCCGCCGGAGAACTGAACCGCATGAGTTGGCACCGGCCTCTCGTCCCTGAGAGTCTTGAGCATCGTGCAGACCTCTTCGTACGTGGGTTCAAAGACGTAGCCAGCGTCGTTGGCGTTAGCGAAGCATATGGGACACTTGAGGTTGCATCTGTTGGTGAGGTCCACATTAGCCAGGCAGGTGTGGGTATAGTGCAGATTGCACATCCCGCACTCAAAGGGGCAGTTCGTGGCCCCCTCAATCGCCGGGTTCTCGATCCCCATTCCATCAAAGGAAAAACTCTCGGCCTTCCTGTACATGTCTATGTCGGACCAGATGACATCCTCGTACTCGCCGTGCTCGGCGCATTCCTTCTTCATCATCAAGGCGCCATCGGATTCGAAGAGCGTCGCTGTTATGATCTGTCGGCACTCCGGGCACAGTGACTGCGTCTCCCTGGGGATCCCTTTCGACCTCAGCTCGGATACGGTTGCGACTAGGTCTATTCCGTTGTAAACCTTCTTAGGGATGGCTTTATCATCTCGGACTTTGACTTCTTCCATGCCCATCCTCCGCTCCTTAGAATGTGGCTAGGTGTTTTAAACATTTTGTAGCGATAAGTGCTACAACAAACATAATCCGCGTCTGGCTCGAGATTCGCAATACCGATAAGGTTTTTAGTGTATGGGAGTGTTCAAGAGGGTTCGAGGAGAACTCCTTGCCTGACACTGTGGTCATAGGTTCAGGACCTGGCGGTTACGTTGCCGCCATACGGTGCGCCGAGTTCGGACACTCCGTCGCGGTCGTGGAGATGGGGGACATTGGGGGGGTCTGCACGAACACTGGCTGCATTCCCACTAAGACGATTCTCGAAAGCGCAAGACTCGTGAGGGAGATCAAGCGTGGGGCGAGGCACGGGATAAGCGTCACCGATCTGAAGATCGATTTCACCAAGGTCATGAAGCGCAAAGAGTCAGTCGTTTCCAGGAACTTGAAGGGCATTCAATACCTCCTGGACGAGAACAAGGTCGAAACCATACGAGGCAAGGCGTTCATTATGGACCCAAACCACGTGAGAGTGGAAACGGAGGACGGTCCCAGAGAACTTGAGGCGAGGTACATCATCATAGCCATCGGATCGAAAGAGAGAGAACTACCAAACATCCAGATCGACGGTGAAAGAGTATTGGGTTCGGAGCAGATGCTGACCATCAATGATCTGG
>JAZGCT010000066.1:0-11970 GCA_036477085.1 Thermoplasmata archaeon
GGTTATATGAAAACCAGAAAGATGGCCTAGACGTGGATGTAGTACTGGTGAGCCTGGAGGTGAGGGATAACGAAATCGTCGAGCTCATAGACTCGATGGGTTTCAAGATCGTCAAGGAGTTCGTACAGAAAAGGTCGAAGGGCGATCCGCGTTTCTTTGTGGGTAAGGGTAAGGTGAAGGCGATCAAGGAATTCGTAGATGAGAACCAAGTGGACCTTGTTGTGTTCGATGGTGATCTTAAAGCGTCCCAGCACTATCACTTAGAGGGCGCTATCGGGATACGCTGCATGGACCGAATCGGCATCATCCTGGACCTGTTCGCGACCAGGGCGAGGACCAGGGAATCGAGACATCAGGTGGCGTTGGCCCGGATCGAGTACGAGCTTCCGCTCCTCAGGGAATGGATCTCAAAGAAGAAAGTGGATGAGAGGCCTGGTTTCCTGGCAGGTGGAGAGTATAAGGTGGATACGTACTTCGAACACGCGAGAAAGAGAAAGAAGAGGCTGAATGAAGAACTGAAGAAGATGGAAAGGGAAAGGCAATTGAGGAGGAAATCCAGAAAAGAAAGTGGGTTCGGGCTGATCAGTATCGTGGGGTATGCAAACGCTGGCAAGAGCTCCCTGTTCAACGCCCTCAGCAATGAAGACATCCTTGTGGAAGATCGGATGTTCTCAACCCTTTCAACTACAACAAGGAGGTTTCAAGCCTCCAAGAAGAAGCTTTTACTGACGGATACCGTCGGGTTCATCAAGGACTTGCCAGTGTGGTTGATTGAATCCTTCAGGTCAACACTAGAAGAGATCTTCCTTTCTGATGTGATTTTGCTATTATTGGACGGATCCGACCCCTTGAACGAGTTCAGGAACAGGCTCACGGTCGCGCTGCATACCCTCGTACCCAAGGCTCAGCAGAAGAATATTGTTCCAGTGATCAACAAAATTGATTTGATTTCAGAGAAGGAGAGAGAGATTAAGAAGAACGCGGTCCAGAAGACAGAATTGACGAACGAGGTTGCGTTCATCTCGGTCACCGAAAGAACCGGTCTGGACGCTTTCGTGGAAAGATTGCACGAGCTCTTCCTGCCACCCCTAAGAGTGAAGGCTGATATACCCATGGCCGATGGGATATCTTCAACCCTTTCTTGGATCTACGAAAACGCGGAGGTGGCCGACGTTCGTTACGGAAAGACCGTCATCAAGATAACGCTTCGCTGCCAGGAAACAGTGCTCGGGAAGATACAGGAGAGAATAGAGAATCTTGGAGGAAGATTGGAGATACTGACTACTTGATCTTGAAGCTATCTCTCTTATCGTAGAAGATCTGTTTGTGGCTCTCGGTCAAGTGATAAGCTAGCTCCTCCAGACGATCGTGATTGCGAAGGAAGACCGCCTTGCTGTCAGTATCTATGAGCTTGCTGAACTCCCTTCGCTTGTTCAATCCGTCAAAGAAGTACCAGCCGCCGCCCATCAGAAGTATCGGTCCCAGAACGACCATCCAGACAATCCAATTGCCTATACCATCGAGAATATCCTTCAGGTAGAAGGGAAGCACGTCCTCGAACCCGTACTTGAGGACCAGGAAGAAGGCCATTATTGCACCGACCATCAGGACCATGGAGCTGAGCTCCAGTGCAAATTCCTTCATGAATCGTGGCATAGCAATCCTCGGTTAAACTCCCGATGGGTAAAAGGTTTTTCCTCCCGTTAGCACACCTACACAGGTTTCCACAGGAAATGAAGGGGTGGGTCTCTCATCGCTTGGTGGACCAGAGCACGTACGGTGGCCTTTCCTCGTTCCTGATTGCCCTGCCCTCTGCCTCCAAGATCATGAGGTACTTGGATGCCGTCGGGGTGGAGGTGCCGGCCCTTTTGGCGATCTCCTTCACAGATTTCTCCCTTTTTCCCAATGAATTGTGCACTTTCCTTTTGGTGTCCGCCTCCCTTCTCGCGACCATTATACTAACCCTCTTATGAACAGAAACGGTAATGTCGTCCCTCTTCTTTAACTCTTCCTTTTGTCCAATATGTTAACTACCTTCCTTTAAACCATTACTTTGCTACACTTAGAAAAAGCAGGATTATATATGATTCCAGTATTACGGTAGAAATTGAGGGAACAGGCGCATCATCGGTACGACTTATCTGCGCGGACCCAGTATTCAATTGGTACTTCCAAGGGGGGTATCCCCCCACAGTTGCTAAGAGGCCGAGAAACGGCAATCTTGTTCCCCCAAGATTGGACGTGAATCGATGGAGATCATTGAGGCCCACCCGGACAAAAGCTCCAAAACGGATGTTGACGATTCTCTGAACCTCACCGAGAACGCAGTAACCGTACTTGAGAGAAGATACCTCAAGAAGGACGCTGACGGAAAGGTCATCGAGACCCCCACGCAGATGTTTTGGCGCGTTGCGAAGAACATCGCCAGGGCGGATCTGCTCTATGACCCGATGGCGGACGAGGCGATGACCACAAAGCAGTTCTTCTACCTCATGACCACGGGGCAGTTCATGCCCAATTCCCCGACCCTTATGAACGCGGGAAGGGCGCTCCAGCAGCTCTCGGCGTGTTTTGTGCTCGAAATCAAGGACACCATGGAGAGCATCTTCGAGGCGTTGAAGAACACGGCCCTCATCCACAAGAGCGGCGGCGGGACCGGCTTTTCATTCTCAAGGCTCAGGCCCAAGGACGACATCGTGCTATCTACCCGAGGCGTCTCCAGCGGACCCATCTCCTTCATGGAGGTCTTCAACGCTGCGACCGAGGCCGTTAAGCAAGGCGGAACCAGACGCGGGGCAAACATGGCGATCCTCAGGGTGGATCACCCGGACATCATGGACTTCATCACGTGCAAGAGGGAAAACCGCGCCATCACCAATTTCAACATCTCAGTAGGAATAACCGAGGACTTCATGAAGGCGGTGGAGGGGGACAGGGAATTCGACCTCATCAACCCCCGGACCCAGAAGAAGACCAAGAGCATGAGGGCGAAGGAGGTCTACGATCTCATAGTGGACATGGCCTGGAGCAACGGTGAGCCAGGTATCGTTTTCCTGGACCGGCTCAACGCCGGCAACCCGACCCCAGAGCTGGGTACCATAGAGAGCACCAACCCCTGCGGCGAACAGCCGCTCCTTCCGTACGAATCATGCAACCTCGGCTCGGTCAACCTCTCCGAGATGGTCGTGGACGGCGCCATAGACTACAACAAGTTCAGAACGGCTGTCAACGCCGCGGTACACTTCCTGGACAATGTCATTGACATGAACAGCTACCCTCTGGAGAGGATAAAGGAGATGACCCGCGGGAACCGGAAGATCGGTCTGGGCGTCATGGGGTTCGCTGACATGCTCATCAAGCTCGGAATACCTTACAACTCTCAAGAAGCGGTCGACATGGGTGGGAAGGTAATGGCCTTCTTGGAGACCGAATCCAAGAGAGCGTCGGTAGAACTGGCTAAGGAAAGAGGGGCATTCCCCAACTTCGAGAAGAGCATCTACAAGGACAAAGCGAAGATCAGGAACGCAACCACCACAACCATCGCCCCCACGGGAACCATAAGCATTATCGGAGGCTGTTCAAGCGGCATAGAACCATTGTTCGCGGTGGCATTCAAGAGAAAGGTCCTGGATGGGGACGAACTGATAGAGGTAAACCCGCTGTTCAAGGAAAGGGCGGAGAAGGAAGGGTTCTACACGCCCGACCTGATGGAGAGGATAGCGGAAAAGGGCACCCTTGCGGAAGTGGATGGGGTTCCAGATCACATCAAGAATCTGTTTGTTACGGCGCACGACATCTCGCCGGAGTGGCACATCAAGATGCAGGCAGCCTTCCAGAAGCACACCGACAACGCGGTGTCCAAGACGGTCAACTTCAGGCATGACGCCACCAGGGAGGACATCGACAAGGTCTACAAGCTGGCCTACAAGCTGGGCTGTAAGGGTATAACTGTCTACAGGGATGCCAGCAGGGACGAACAGGTGCTTTCCACCGGGGCAACGGTAAAGGCCAGGGAGGACCGGACG
Source organism: Thermoplasmata archaeon (assembly GCA_036477085.1). Classification (GTDB taxonomy): domain Archaea; phylum Thermoplasmatota; class Thermoplasmata; order RBG-16-68-12; family SOIM01; genus JAGLME01. Next base: position 4,026 of record JAZGCT010000066.1, read on the forward strand.
GCAGGACTGATGCCCAGGCCCAGGCCCGCGGTCACCAAGGGCGCAACCATGAAGCTGAAGACCGGCTGCGGGACGCTCTATGTCACGATCAACGAGGACGAGCACGGTATATGCGAGGTCTTCTCCCAGATGGGCAAATCGGGAGGCTGCGCGGCTTCCCAGTCGGAGGCGGTCAGCAGGTTGATATCTCTGGCCTTGAGGTCCGGCGTGGAGGTGGAACCCATCATCAAGCAGTTGAAGGGGATCAGATGCCCCGCACCTCTCTTGGCCAAGGGCGGGCTGATACTGTCATGTCCGGACGCCATCGGAAAAGCACTGGAGAACTACCTTCAGAGAATGAAGATGGAGGCTATGGGCGAGCCCATTCCAGAAGCGACAACGCTCGACAAGTTCGTGGAGAGCCCGTTGCAGTTCACAAATGTGGTGGGCGCATGTCCCGACTGCGGCGGTCCGCTGATACACGAGGGCGGATGCAACGTGTGCCGTTCGTGCGGTTACTCAAAGTGCGGCTGATCGCCGAGATACACCAAATGGGAAGGACATCCACAATCCGAAGAACCGAATCCTTTTGCCAAGACCTCCCCTTCTTCCAGGAACTTCGAGTTTATCGAACACTCTTCCCTTTTTGAAGAAACGATCGAGATGAAACCAAGCGCCTCCGCCTCCTCCAAGAAGAAATCGATGTGCCATTTCATCTTCTTTTCTTTACCAATATGTCTCCCTATTCTCCCCTCCAATGAAGAAAGCGCTGAACCAGTGTAGACGTACATGCCACGCCGAAACGAAAAAGTGCCAAGTTTGGCTATCTCAATGTCAGTGTCCTCCGGTAAGAATGCAGCGATACAATACGATCCTTTCACGGTCTGGACAAGTGGGAACGGCACAAAATCCTTTCGGAAGAGCCCGTCCAAATCATAGCATTTAAATCCTTGAAGAATCTCTCCCCCCTTGCAGTGCCAGATGAGGTATCTGGACGCTGAGAAAGTGTGACAAAGAGGTAGGAAGAATGGCGGCAAAATTAAATCCGTTCAAGATAGCGCAACGGCAGTTGAAGATCGCCACCGACGCCTTGGGTTATGACGACTCGGTGTACGAAGCATTGAGCGAACCGAAGAGACTCCTGACCGTCTCATTGACCATCAAAATGGACGACGGGATGTTCAAGACCTTCAAGGGATTCCGATGCCAGTACAATGATGCCAGGGGTCCATGCAAAGGGGGAATACGCTATCACCCGGAAGAGACCGTGGACACTGTCAAGGCGCTTGCGGCCTGGATGACCTGGAAATGCGCGGTTGTGGACATCCCTCTTGGGGGAGGTAAGGGCGGGATCATCTGCAACCCCAAGGAGATGTCCGAAGCAGAGATCGAGAGGATGAGCAGGGCCTATATAAACGAGGTCGGTATGATAATAGGGCCAGACAAGGACATTCCGGCTCCGGATGTATACACCAACCCGCAGATCATGGCCTGGATGATGGACGAGTTCAGCATCATGACCGGATACAACGTTCCTGGTGTCATCACCGGCAAACCCATTGAACTCGGCGGATCGCTCGGGAGAGGCGATGCCACGGCAAGAGGCTGCGTGTACACTACACGGGAAGCGGCCAAGGAGCTCGCACTGGACCTGAACGGCGCAACGGTCGCGATCCAGGGATTCGGTAACGTAGGACAACACGTGGCAGCCCTCATGCAGAGCCTGCAGAACAGCAAGATATGCGCGGTCAGCGACTCTCGGGGCGGAATTGTCAACATGGACGGCCTGGAGCCACACGATGTGATAAAGCACAAGCAGAAGACGGGCAGGGTCGCCGGGTTCCCGGGCACCGAGGAGATCACCAACGAAACACTTCTTGAGATGGACGTGGACATGCTCTTCCCGGCTGCGCTGGAGAATGTGATCACGGCCGAGAACGCTGGAAAAATCAAGGCAAAGATCGTTTCTGAAGCGGCCAACGGACCGACGACGCCGGAAGCGGACGAGATCCTGTACAAGAAAGGCGTGTTCGTCATACCGGACTTCTTGTGCAATGCGGGAGGCGTCACAGTCAGCTACTTCGAGACCGTTCAGAACACGTACAACTACTACTGGGACTTGGGCGAGGTCCACGAGAAGCTGAACAAGAAGATGACAGACGCATTCTATACCGTTCTCGCGGCTTCAAAGAAGCACAATGTCCATTTGAGGACGGCTGCTTACATGGTCGCGGTGAAACGTGTCGTGGAAGCCATGAGGTTGAGGGGCTGGATCTAGCCCTTCCACCTTCTTCTCTTCTTACTTAGAAAGGTTTAATATCTGGAACCGGGATATTTTTCATGCTACAGCAGCCCGCTCCACGCACTCCTCTGGGAGCTTTGGAGGGTAGGACGGCTCCATATGGGACTCAACATGGGTAGAATAACACTGATCTCAATCCTGCTCTTGTCCAGCCTTGTCGCTCTTCCTTTTTCCAATTCTGTTGCGGGCCCCGTCGAACAGACATACTATCTTCACGCCGAGGATTCCAACGGGATATCCAATTATCTTGACCTGGTCACGACTCCCCCAGAGCCCAACGCTATTACCATCTCCATAGACGTCCCTGCCGCCGGCCAGTTCATGGTCGGGGAGGGGTGGATCCAGAATGAGAACTTCAACTATGCGCGGAACATGACGGGGACCTGGACCTTCACCATGTACGTGTTCTGCGACGACAACGTCATTGACGGACGGCTCTTTGCCAAGGTATTCGACGGGTTCAGCACCAGGCTCAACAGCGCTCAGAACAGGTCGGAGCCAATAGGTCCGTGCGCAGATCCCAGCACCCCCAAGGAGGTAATTTGGGACGACCAGCTTGATCATTTTCAGGCGGGCACATTTCTGGACGGGGAACGCTTCAGGGTGGAGATATGGTTCGACGCCCTTTCCGGAGGGACCACAGGGACAGTTAAGACGCCAAGTGACGAGATACCCTCTCTCGGCCAGACAATGACCGGGTCCTACCTTGACACCCAAGTCAACAACGAAGGAGGCACCCAATACGAGCAGCTCAGAGAGGTGGACGTTCCGTGCGGGAACACCACCAAATTCGAGGTCGTGGCCGAGATCGTTGCCGAGGGCAAGTCCATTGGCGGGGACTACACCAGTCTCTTGGTCAACGACGAGGCCTTCGAGATCATCGGAGAGGACAACAACCCCCTTTCCCTCAACTGGACCTGGGCCATAGACATCTCCCCCGGCTCGGGTCAGTACAGCCTTTACCTTGACGCGCTCATAGACACGGCACCGTTTAACGACGACGATTTCACGGTGTCCTACTCGACCACCGGAGCCTTCCTGGGCGAAGAGGTCACCGTCTTCACCATTGACGATACGTGGGTTGGGAGCTTCAGCGACCCGCCGCCGGCCCGTTACGATTTTCCCGGAGGAGTGCTTAGCGGCGTTCCCACCGTCTACGTCAGGATCCTGGACACGAACGAGGTGGACTGGCCGCAGGTGAAGGACGTCCTCAAGCTGGACAGGATGTACCTCGAGCTCGTGGAAGCGACCAGCAACTGCTCTGCCCTTGAACACGTATGGGTCATTGACAACCTGCCTGGAGCAGTAAATCACCAGCTGTTGCTGAATGGGTATCGCTCTGCATCCACCGACGGGGACGACTTCCAGTTCTCCTATTCTTCCGTCGGTTCTTTGGGTCCTTACGTTGTTGACATATTCACTCTCACCAACACCACCGATCAGGACTTCTATCTGAGCGCCACTGTCAGCGGACCGCCCGGATTCACCACCCTCTGGCTCAAGGTCGAGGACACCGACCGCACACCAGGGCCGTCGCCGTCACTGGACGACCTCTTCATCGACCACATCTACATGTACACACTCGGAGGAGGGACACCATTCCAGCTGCATCTGATAGCGGACAACGCCACATACCCATCAAGGATCAGGACGATAGAGGACGCAACCGCGGACACGATGAAGCCCATATCCACCGTCCGTTCTCTGCCCCTTTATTCCGGCCCGGTCTTTGACATCGAGTTCCTGGTCTCCGACATCGGAAGCGGAGTGCATCACATCGAGCTCTGGTACATCCTCCCGGACGACACCCATGTTCAGTATCTAGGGTTCTATACGACATCACCAATAAGCTTCACCGCACCTGGGGACGGAAGGTACTATTTCTACACCAGGGCGGTTGACAACGCCCTCAACTACGAGGACCGCCCCTTTATGTTCGATGCCATGACCATCGTGGACACCACGCCTCCCACCGTCACCCGGGTCAGGCCAAGCGACGGAGAGATCGGCATCCGGTTGGACGAGACCGAGATTCAGATCCGGTTCTCGGAGACCATGGACAGCGCGACCGTCGAACAAGCGTTCTTGTTGATCGAGGGCAAGGGCAAGAGAGCATGGCGCGCCTCTGACGGTCTCATCAAATGGAACCACCCGGTCAACGATACCTTTACCTTCACCTTGACCAGCGGAGAGGCCTTCAAGTACGGGACCACCTACACGATCGTTCTTGATCGTTCGGCCAGTGATCTGGCAGGGAACGATCTCCCGGGCGACTTTGAGACCACATTCAATACCGAGGTCGAGTTCGATCCGACCATTCTGGTGATCCTCATGATCATTGCGACCGTCATGATCGTTCTTCTGGTCTACTTCATGTTCATAAAGAGGACACCCGAAGAGGAGAAGGAGGAGACCGTGCAAGTGGCCGTGCACGCTCCGCAGATGCCCCCGCCCCAACCTCCAGGACCGGTATACCGGCCGCCGACCACCTACACCCCACCTCCGGTCACATTCACGCCCCCTCCGGCCGGGACCCTGGACAGACCTATGTGGGAATCAGGGAAATCCGGAGAAGAGATCTGGAGGGCGGGACCGCCCAAGGTCGTGGCCTGCAATCTGTGCGACAGATCGATATCCTCAGAGGCCCAATACTGTCCCCACTGCGGCAGCAGGACCATAACAAAACCGTCGTCCTGAACGGGAAATCACTTTTCCATTGCAGATTCTAACATCTCGGCGATATCCACGATATCCAGCTTCTCCTCCGCGTCCTTCGCTTTTATACCATCTCCCAGCATGATCAGGCAGAACGGACACGCCGTCGCCATGGTGTCCGCCTTCACATCCAGTGCCTGCTGGACACGGGTCTCGTTTATCCTCGACCCCAGGGTCTCTTCCATCCACATCCTTCCGCCGCCCGCTCCGCAGCAGAAACCTGTCCTTTTGTTGTCCTTCATCTCCTTCGGCTGACCGGAGGTCACAGCTTTCAATGCATCCCTGGGTTGGTCGTAGATGTCATTGTGCCTTCCCAGGTAGCACGAATCGTGGTAAGTGGCGATTGCTGGGAGTTTCTTGGAAGGTTTGATCTTCCCTTTCTTCATCAGGTCGGAAAGCAGTTCGGTGTGGTGTATCACCTGGAACTTCCCGTCGAAGTCCGGATATTCGTTCTTGAGGGTGTTGAAGCAGTGCGGGCAGGCGGTGACGATCTTCTTGACGTTGTACTTCTTGAAGACATTGATGTTCTCGGTTATCATCATCTGGCCCAGGTATTCGTTCCCCATCCTTCTCAGCGGTTCACCGCAGCACTTCTCCTCGGTTCCCAGTATCCCGAAACTTATCCCCGCTCTCTTCATTATCTTCGCAAAGGCGGTGGCCACCTTCTTGTTCCTGTCGTCAAAGGATGCCGTGCAGCCCACGAAGTACAGGTATTCAACGTCCCGATCTTCCGAGAGCTTCTTGATCCCGAGGTCCTCCGCCCAGTCGGCCCGCGTGTCGTTTCCCACCATATATGGATTGAACTGCGTCTCCATGTTCCTAAGAACGGGGTTCATCTCGTTGGGGAAGTTGGACTCCATCATCACCATGGCCCTTCGCATGTCCACTATCTTGTCTATGTGCTCTATGAAGACCGGACAGTGCTCCTGGCAGGCCCCGCAGGTTGTGCAAGCCCATATTTCGTCGAACTTGACCACATTCCCTCCGAGCGACGGCACTTCCTTGCTCTCTCCACTCTTCTTGAGGAGCTCTTTTCCTCTAACGTTCAAATGATTCCTCAGGTCCAGAATGATCTTCTTTGGAGAGAGAGGCTTATCGGTCAGCCAGGCCGGACAGCGGTCCTGACATCTCCCGCATTCCATACACGAGTACAGATCCCACAACTGCTTGCTGGTGAACTGCTCTATCTTCTGCACCCCAAAGGTTTCGGCCTTCTCCTCGAACTCCAGTTTCTTCAGTGCGCCCTTGGGTCGGAGAGAACGGAAGAAGGTGTTCAATGGGCTGATGAACATGTGCGATAGTTTTGAATACGGAACATAAACGATGAAGGCTAGAGCCAGCGCGAGATGCATCCACCAGAAGACACTCCAGAGAAGCTCTCCATCAGCACCGATTGCCAGGAAGAACCACGCAAATGCGGAGCCCACCGGGGACCACATGGAGTCGTCATCTGACTGGAAGTCGAGTGCCGTTCTGCAAAGGGGGCCTGGGTCTCCGTTCAGAATCCTGACACCCTCGGTCAAGAAACCAGTCAGTACTACTAAGAAGATCAAAGTCAGGACCACGGCGTCATCCCTTTTGCGATTCAGTCTGCTGGGTCTTCTCACAAACCTTCTGTAAGTTGCAAAGAGAATTCCTATCATCACCAGGACACCGGTCAGATCCGCCAGAAGAGTAACGTAGATGCAGGCCCCTCCGTACAGGACATACAATCCCCTGCTTTGAACGAAGACGATCATCGTTGTGAGGAGCAGAAATATGAACCCCCAGAAGATTAAGGCATGGAAAATCCCTGGGAACGCTTCTCTCCCTACCCGTTTTTGCAGTATGCCGTAGACAATGAAGGATCTTATCCGTTCACCAAACCTGTTCCATCTCCTCTCTTTTCGGCCTAACATAGTCAGGCGGTATTTCCTGTAGAACCCGTAGAAGAAGATGACGACTACGAGCGCCGTGAAAATCCACATTACCAAGAGCCAGATTTCTTTGGGTTCCATCTTGGTCCCCTTCCTTCAGGAGGTGACTTAGTTATTGCCGAGCCTTCAGCCTTCGAATCTCTTCCGTCAGCAGCGGACACGCTTTGAAGAGATCTGCTACGATTCCGTAATCCGCAACTTTGAATATCGGTGCTTCCGGGTCCTTATTGATCGCGACTATGACCTTGGACGTCCTCATACCTGCCAGATGCTGTATTGCTCCTGATATGCCAGTGGCGATGTACAACCGCGGGCTCACTACCTTCCCTGTCTGTCCCACTTGGTACGAATGGGGCTTCCAACCCGCGTCAACAACAGAACGGGAGGCACCTACGGCAGCGTTGAGTTCCTTTGCCAGCTCCTCTACACATTTGAAGCCTTCATCTCCCTTTGTGCCTCTGCCCCCTGAGACGATTATGTCGGCCTCCGTCAGTTCGATCATTCCGCCCGCGCCCTTAATCGTTTCGACGACACTTGTTCTGAGGTCTTCCGGAGCCACGTTCGGGTCGATTTTGAAGACCTGTCCTCCTACTGGTGCTTCCGGTTCAACTGGTACCACCGCTTTAGGCCTGATGGACACGAACTGGAGTCCGTCGCCTTTCAGTGCCACCTGAGCGTATGACTTCTCTCCGTACACGGGTCTTGTGGCAACCAGGGACCCGTTCTTCACCTTCAGATCGGAGCAGTTGGACGCCAATCCGCCCTTGAGTCTGGCGGCAATCCTCGGGATCAGATCCCTTCCTTGTGAGGACGCTCCGCAAAGGACTAACCTTGGCTGCTGCGCTGTAATGAGATTGGCCAGGGCCTTTGCATAACCGCCCGTTATGTAGCTAGCCAGTTGGGGTGAATCAAGGACGAAGACCTTGCCTGCCCACTTCGAGAGTTTCTGACCAAGAGGTTCGATGCCAGAACCGGCAATCACAGCAGAGAGCCCTGTTCCGAGAGCGTCGGAGATCTCCCTGCCCTTTGTTAG
>JAZGCT010000067.1:0-2403 GCA_036477085.1 Thermoplasmata archaeon
CGAACCGGGCATGAGCTCAGAGTTTGCCGCCAAGGCATTCAGCGTCTCTACGTCACGGTTTTCTGAAGTCATTTTCCACCCAACATCCGACCACCGGTAGCGGAACCCCAGTTATGTTCTATCTCACTATGATTCTGGAGCTAGCTTCTACTTAAATGGTATTGCATATGATACTATTAAAGGTGCAACAAGAGGTGAGTGAAACTGTTTTCCTCGTTTCAACTTGATGATCAATCATCCGATTGGATTCCAAATGCCGTCTTTCTGAATTCTGCGAAATGAACAACATGAGACGGTGATTGAAGGTGTATGGGCCTGCCCGGATTTGAACCGGAGTCTATGCGTCCCGAACGCACAAGGATAGGCCAAGCTACCCTACAGGCCCTCTTTCGCAAATGAATGGAAGCACGGTATTTATAGATAGTTTTCCAGGGAGAAGACATTTACGCCACAACATATTCATTATCGTCAGAAGCCGAATCGATATTCGTCAATATTAAATATGATAATACCCTTCCCGTGTTAGATGAAAGGCGCTCTTAGAGAAAGAATAGCCAGTGAGATTACCCTCAGCGACACTCCAGGAAAGACGATACGGAAATGGAGAGAGGAATTGGAGATCTCTCAACATAATCTATCCCAGCATCTCAACCTGTCCCCTTCCGTAATAAGCGACTACGAATCCGGAAGAAGAAAGTCGCCAGGAACCAGAACGGTGAAGAAGATAGTGGACGCACTTCTTCAACTGGACAAGACAAGGAAGAGCAGCCTTTACTTCGCCGAACCGAGCGGCATGAGCGACATCGTTCTAAGCATGAAGGAGTTCTCGGTAGGCAAACCTGCATCCGAGTTCTTGAAGGAGATTAAGGGCGTGAACCTGTGCAAGGACGTTCCGCTGGAAAGGAACATCCACGGATACACCGTTCTGGACAGCCTGAAAACGATAACAACCCTAAGATCGTCGGACTACTGGAGGATATATGGTTGGAGCACTGAAAGAGCGCTGGTCTTCAGCGGAGTGAAATACGGGAGATCTCCTATGGTCGCTATCCGAGCTCATCCCTTAAAACCAGCCATGGTGGTTTACATTCAACCAGAGAGGATAGACAAGCTTGCTGTCAAACTGGCAGAACTTGAAAACGTTTGCCTGGCAAAGACAGCGTTATCTGAAGAAGACGTGGTGGCAAAACTGGAGGCGCTTTAGAATGGACGTTGGTATTGTTAGCTACGGTGGATACATTCCGAGATGGAGGATCAAACCTCAGGACATAGCAAGGACATGGGGCGCGGACGGGGACGCCATCAGCAGAGGATTGAACATCGTTTCAAAATCCGTGCCCTCGCCCGATGAGGACGTCATCACGATATCCGTGGAGGCCGCCAGGAACCTCATGAAGAAGGTGCAGATCGACCCGAAGGACATCGGAGCGATCTATGTCGGTTCGGAATCGCATCCTTACGCGGTCAAGCCGAGCGCGACCGTGGTTGCGGAAGCAATCGAAGCCTCTCCGGACCTTATGGCAGCGGACTATGAGTTCGCGTGCAAGGCCGGCACCGCGGCGATCCAGACGTGTATGGGGTTGGTGGCATCTGACATGATGAAATACGGAATTGCCATTGGCTCGGACACGTCCCAAGGTGCACCGGGTGACCCATTGGAATACTCGGCATCTGCTGGAGGGGCGGCATATCTACTCGGAAAGGAGAAGGTCATTGCCAAGATCAACGAAACCCTTTCTTTCACGACTGATACGCCTGATTTCTGGAGGAGAGAAGGACAGACCTACCCAAAACACGGCGGAAGGTTCACTGGCGAACCGGCATATTTCAAACATGTTCTAACCTGCGCCAAGAACCTCTTCCAAAGAACGGGGACTGGACCTGAGGATTATCGGTACGTGGTCTTTCATCAGCCCAACGGTAAGTTCCCGGTCAGTGCAGGCAAGAAGCTAGGGTTCTCCAAGGAACAGATGGAGACCGGTCTGCTCGTGCCCAGGATAGGGAACACGTACTCCGGTGCGGTTCTTCTGGGCCTAGCTGCAATATTGGACGTTGCCGATCCCGATGACAGGGTGTTCGTAGTGGGCTACGGATCAGGTGCGGGCTCAGACGGTTTCGACATCACTGTCAAGGACGAGATAGAGAACACAAGGACCGATAAGTGCCCCACGATCGAGGAGATGGTGGTGAGCGACAACTTCCTGGACTACGCCACGTATGCGAAGTTTCGAGGCAAGATCCTGATGTGAGGTGTCTATCATGAGAGACGTTGCGATAATTGGTGTCGGAGATACAAAGTTCGGTGAACTCTGGGACAGGTCCTTCAGGGAGATAGGGATAGAGGCCGGTCTGGAAGCATTGGAGGATGCGGGTATAACCGGTCAGCAGATTGACGCTCTCTTC
>JAZGCT010000068.1:0-2294 GCA_036477085.1 Thermoplasmata archaeon
AATAGGCCTCCTTCTGCACGCCTCCGCTGTCAGTGATGATCTTCTTGGCGTTCATGGCCAGACAAGTGAAATCCAGGTACCCTGCCGGTTCTATCAGCTCGATTGCCTCGTCCAGCTTGGCGTGGAGTTTGAATTTCTTGAGGGATTTGAGCGTCCTCGGATGGACCGGAAGGACGATGGCCTCACCGGACGATATCAGAGCATCCACAATTGCCTCCAGGTTCTCTCTCTTATCAGTGTTCGAAGGCCTGTGAACCGTGACCAATAGGTATTCCTTCTTCCTCAATTCCAGCTTCTCGAGCATCTGGCTCTTCATGGCAAGTTCTCTGTTGTGCAGTGCGGCGTCGTACATCACATCCCCGACCAGATGAACTCCATCGGTGATCCCTTCCTTTTTCAGGTTCTCCACCGCGTTCGTCGTTGGACAGAACAATAGTTGTGATATACGGTCGACCAGGATCCGGTTTATCTCCTCAGGCATCTTGTTGTTGTAACTTCTAAGACCGGCTTCAACGTGAGCGATCGGGATATTCACCTTCACTGTCGCCAACCCCCCTGCAAGAGTGGAGTTCGTATCTCCATAGACAAGGACCAGGTCGGGTTCCTCATCCATCAGTATCTTCTCGATGCCTATCACCATCTTCCCCGTCTGCTCTCCGTGCGTACCTGAGCCCACTCCAAGATTGAAATCCGGCTTAGGTATCTTGAGTTCGTCAAAGAAGTTGCCGCTCAATGGAGGGTCGTAATGTTGTCCGGTGTGGACGATAATCTCCTCATGATTCTTCCTGATCTCCCTGGAGACCTGTGCGGCCTTGATGAACTGGGGTCTTGCGCCAACTATCGAAATAATCTTCATGAACGGCTCTCGAAAGTGGTAGGAGGTTAAATCTTTTCTTGTCTTTGGCGCCCGCCGAGAACCATATAAATAACACAAATTCATTGGAGTTCCGAATGATCAGGACCTATGTTTCGGCAGGGAGGGACATCCAAAACATCGCACCCGTGGACATAGAGAAGGCGCTGTGGATCGACGTCACCGACCCTTCCGGTGATGAGATCCGCCAGGTCGCGGACGGGCTGAACATCCCCCTCGACGACATCATCGATTCCCTGGACCCGGATGAGAGGCCCAGGTTCGAGGACGAGGAGGACTACTACCTTTTGATGTACAGAGTTCCGGTTCCTCAGGGTCAGAGGATGGGGGTCTACCTCACCGCACCAGTGGGCTTCTTCATCAGAGAGGACAAGTTGGTCACCGTTCACACAAGCTACATCGATGTCGTTTCATATTTCCAGCAGAGGAAACGGCAGAGGGTCGTTGAGACGCCCAGGGAGATACTCGTCGCAATCCTCGGCACCAATATAAGAAGGGTTGAACGTTTTTACAAGGTACGTCCAACACAAGCTCACCGAGTTCAGGTCGACCGTCGTGAGATCCTTGAAGGAGGAGGCCGTGCAGGAGGCCTATCAGCTCAGCAATGATCTGATTTTCCTTAGCGCGTCCATTTTCGGGAACCTGAACGCTCTCAGGCAGATGCTCCGGCACAGAAAGAAGGAGTTCCCCGAGGAGCTCATGGAGAGGCTGGAGGACATCGAGATCGATACCAGACAGCAGCATGAGGCCGTATCCATGTACAGGGAGCTCCTATCCAGTACTCTTGACGCATATCAGTCATCAATATCCAACAATCTGAATCTGGTGCTGAAGATACTCGCATCCATCTCTCTCATTCTGATGCTGCCGACACTGATCGCGTCCCTCTACGGGATGAACGTGGGTCTTCCGCTCGAGAGCAACCCATATGCATTTTGGATAATAGCCGCTATTTCAGCAGGTTGGGCCGCTATTCTTCTCTATGTCTTCCGGAGGCTTGACTGGTTGTAGCCTTCGGGCAATAAGGTTAATATGGTCATGTGGTTCTTGTGATGTCGCCATGAAGAAAGTAGTCATAGTCGGTCTAGGGTATGTCGGCACTCCAGTTGCATGTTGTTTTGCAAATGCCGGATTCAATGTCGTTGGGATCGACATCGTTCAGTCCAAGATCGATATGATCAACAGGGGCGAATCCCCCATCAAGGGCAAGGAGCCAGGACTGGATGAACTTCTCAAGAAGGTCCACAAGGCAGGCAGACTGAAGGCAACTGACGATTACTCCGAGTGCAAAGGCGCCTACGCCATTTTGATCATGGTCGAGACCCCGGTGGATGACAAGAACATTCCAAGGTACAAAGCCCTGAGGTCCGCACTTAGATCTGTCGGGAGGAACCTCAGCAAAGACACGCTGGTCTCTATC
>JAZGCT010000069.1:0-4423 GCA_036477085.1 Thermoplasmata archaeon
GAAGAGATAAGCAAGCTGATCCAAGATGTTGAAGAGAGATATCCGGAGATCGAGGACTGGGACGGTACGGTTGGCGCCTTCAAGGGCCTGCCGGAAATGCTGGGAGCGTTCGTCAAGGGGACCTATGAGAAGGGATTCTGGAGAACAGGATCGAGGAGGATTAAGACACTCCTAGATGATAGACAGAAGAGTAACTCCAACAACAAATCAAAGAAGAATGGGCGGAAGAACAGGAAGAACGGTTCAAAGCCCAATTCAGAAGAAAACGAAGAGAACTAGCGTTTTCTGCTGTGTTTTCTAGACCGGAAGCCGATTTGGACAAGCAGAGCAATCAGCAATGGGGCGATCCAAACCTCATACTCTGGTATGATTGCGGTGAAGTCCGAATAATCTGATGCCCCTCCCACATCGCCCCTATAGCTCCAAGTAGTGCCTCCATCGGACGACCTGTTCACCTCTCCCGTTGTTGCCAGGACGTAAAGAAATGAGTCATACCCCCATTCTATTGAAGTATATATCGCCGATCCAACGTCGGCCTGGTATGTCCAAGAAGTACCGCTGTCCTGGGACTCGTTCACGAATCCACTGGATGTGAGGATGTACAAGTAGTCCCTGTCATCGGCGGTTATGTCCAAGTAATCCGTATCCAGCCCGGCGTCACCCCGGAAACTCCAGTTCGAACCGTCGTCAGTGCTCATGTAAACGGTACCGTTGTCCACCAGGACGTAGAGATTGTCCGAAGAATCGAAGGTGATACCAACGAATCCTGCGGAGGCGGACGGGTCCGCATCACCAACCGAATTCCAGTTGACGGCGCTGTCCGTGGACTCGAAGATCTCCCCTCCGGTCCTGAGAACGTAGAGATTGTCAACGCCATTGACCGTCATATCCACACAATCTTGGTAGTTGCCCACATCAGTCAGTTGGGTCCAGGTGGTTCCATTGTCATCGGAGCCGACCACTTTACCGTTCTTCCTCAGTACGAATAGGTAATCGGAGTGGTTCGCAACGATTGCCCTGTATCCGGCACCGCCACCTGCATCTCCCTTTGATATCCAAGTGGATCCCCCGTCAATGGACTGGAAGACATCTCCGACGAGCTCCAGCACGAAGGGGTCCTCGGTCACCTCGTTCAACGGTCCTTGAATGCGATCATAACTCGATCTGTCCCAGTTGGAAATCTCAAACAGAGCAACGAATGTATCTCCGGTAACGAGCCCCAGACTTGACTTGAGGACGGCCAGTTCGATCTTGGAATGGTGTTTGGCTAGTTCCACGTTCTCTATCGGATCCCAGCTCCAGGTACCGGGTTCACCTTTATGTGTAAGAAGGGTGGACTCACGGACTACCCCGTTTCGGCCAAGTATCTCGATGAGATGGTCAGCGCCCATACCTTGATGAGAGTATCCAGTGGAGGTTGAATTGTCGGTGTCGATGTATATCCTGATCAGGTCCTCCCCCCTCTCCGGAGGCTTCTCGATCTTCCCGATGAACAGGCTGACATCCATACCGGCATAGATCTGGGGGAAGCTCAGTGGAATCGTGGTATTGAGCCATGCATCGGGTCCGAGCGGATAGTCGATAATCCCATCGTTGTCAATGTCACCGTTCTCCAAGCTGTCCTGCGTCCCGTCGTTGTCAAAATCCCGGCTATAATCGGTAGGGCCTATGTGATCGTACTGGTCGGGAACCCTATCCCGATCCCTGTCTGGGAGTGAGGGAGATGTTGACTGTATGAACCTGCGAGATTGTTGAGGTGAAACTGACCCGGCCATGATCTCACCGAGAACGGATATGTAGAAGAACGCCTTCTCATCGCTCTTCGTCGCGGAGTACTTATCGATGTCGACGTTGAGATTCCCATTAGCGGTCGGCTCCTTCACGTCGTCGATCTCCAAGAGACCGTCCCAATCGTGGAATGCCCCGTCCACGTTAATACCGGCGGGGATGGTTCCGATATAGCCCAATCCGTTGGTTGTTGGAAGACCGGCAAGCGTCACACCCGCGTTCGGCGCTGAAATGGACCTTGCATTGGGAACTTCGAGTCCAAAGGTCTTTCCGCTGTTGCCCATGACATCTGCATGAACAGTCAGGGATACTGTCTGACCCTGATGAAGCACGATCGGTTTGAAGTCGAGAGTTGCTGATCCGCCATTCAGCATTCTCTCAGAGAGCGATTCCCCTTGCTCGTCCTTCATGCGGACAAAGGAAACTTCGGACAAGTGGGCTGTTCCGATAGCTTCTACCTTAATCGACTGGATCTTAGTGCTCCCCCGCACTGAGGTGAGGCTGAGATGTAACACAGTCTGGTCAGGTCTGTCAAGGACGAAGTCGGTGTCAAATGCGCTCCACTGCGACACGGAGATCAGGCCATGCTGAGTGCTCTGCACGTAGTCCGAGACGTCGTTATGACCCTTCCAGTTCCTGGTGTAGAAGAGCACGTCCACATCAGACTTCTTCACGTCGATATCTGTTGAATGAACGGTTGTTTCCAGCGAGTCCCCGGAGACCGATGCCTGCACGTGGGAAACGCTGTCCCAATTGTTCCAGTCACCGTACAAACCATTAGGAGGATAGCGGAGGAGATGGGAGGAGACAACCTCTCCGTTCAATCCTGCAATCTGAATCATGTAGTCAGCGCCGATGCCTTTAACCTGATAACCAGTCCGAAAGTCCTGGTCTGAATCGATGAAAATGCCGACGAAATCAACTTCGCGAGAGGAGGGATTGCCCTGAAGCAAACCTGGACCAGCGACCTGGAGGCCGAAAACTATGTTGTTCCCGCGAGTTCTGACGTCGGAAGCGATTATGTCCACGTTCGGGTCGACAGCGTCGGTGTAGAAGCTCTGGACCATGTCGTCGTCCCAATCGTCCAGTACACCGTCCAGGAGAAGAGAACTACCAACGTCCCCCATCTGAGGGTTCAAGAATGGAGCCATGAGAATGAAAAGCGCGACCAGTGGTATGAGGAAGACCTTCCAGGATTTGACCCTGTTCTCCGTCCTGAACCGCTGACTGCCCAGCCCGTTAGTCAGACCGTTCCCGTTAGTCAGTCCATTTGTGAGACCAGTTCTCTCGGTCCTTATCCTGTTGGCCAGCCCGTTTGTGTGACCGTTGGTGAAACCATTTGTCAGACCGTTGGTGCGACCCATAGATCGAAATACATCATCTGCTCCGGAGCGCTGATCCAAGCCGTTGGTGAAGCCAAGCGATGGGATCCTCTTGTTGTAGAACTCCTTCTCCATCCAGCCTGAAAGACTCTCTTCTCTCCTTGATTCGATGTGATTGTTGATGACACCGTCCAGACCGTACTGCAGATCTGCCAGCCTTTCTTTGGGGCGCTTGTTCTTCATTTCTGCTTTGACAGGTTCTGATGAATCAATCTCCGTAACTTCTGACCCATCAATCGGGGCTTGGTCCTCCTGAATATCCCTCCCGGCTTCGAGAAGCTCCTCGAATACGTCGGCATCCTTCTCCGCGCCCACCAACGTGAAGCCGCAGGTCGTGCACTTGGGGGCCTTGGAATCGACGATTGTGGCGCAAAGGGGACAAAGCGTACTGTGATCAGAATCCAAGGGTTTCAAGCCCATGGCACGCTGCCAGCATAATCTTGCTTTCTTCCTATCACCCAGGATGATGTATATCTTGGCTTTGAGCCCCCAGACACCTTCGTAATCGGGGTCCAGCTTTGTGATCTCGTTCAACGCTTCAATGGCTTCTTCATATCTTTGCAGCTTGCAGAGCATGACGGATTTGGCAAACCAAACGTTCTTGTTCATTGGATTGGACCGAAGCAGTTCCTCCTGCTTCTCCAGAATATCCTCGATCCTTGCTAGATCTGATTCGTCCTCTGATCCGGGACTGTCTTGGGCGTCTCTTTCCCCTATGTTTTCTCCCCCTTTGCGCCCAGGCGTTCGGGTTGAGAGACGACATGAAATCTGCCAGAGGTATGCTCAGCGACCTCGTGATGAAACCCAGGTTACCACAGAGTAAAATGAGAATCTTGAAGGTCACCCCATCCTCTGTCACCTAGCTAGCTTCTCGCGATTTGTGTTGCTATCTCCTATGCCTTCCTCTACCGCTCCTCCTTATCTGCTAGCTCTTGCTTGGTCTCTCCCCCAAATTGAGCTTGGGTTCAGATGGGTTTGTGGATATATAAAGGTAATTGCTGATTCGAAGGACTGGACAACGTAAGCCCCTTAGTTGGGGAGAGTCATAGAAGGCTTAATGCGACGGCATCGAGACTGCCTTCTCCTTTGCTTTGAGAATTGTGTTGTAGCGACACAGAAGGCTAGAATGAGAAGAAGAATAGCAACTGATTCTGGGAACTCGGGTATCATAATCAATGTGATGTCCTGATAGTCGGTCTGGCCTCCGATGTCGGTCTGGCCTCCGATGTCGGATCGAAGCAACCAGCTGCTAC
>JAZGCT010000007.1:0-3669 GCA_036477085.1 Thermoplasmata archaeon
ATCCTTCCAGCAAGGCTACACTGTCGCTGACCTCAAAGCGGATGTAATTTCGGAGAGAGTTGAAGGCTTTGACGTGATATCAGATCCATACTATCTGAGAGTTCTTGGAGACGTGGAAATCCTCCAAGCTGGATATGGATATTGGGTTTGGGTAGACACTGCTACTAGTTTCATCCTGAATGCGTGAGAAGTTCCAGAGAATTGCTACTTCTATGCTAACTGTATGGATTTCCATTATATGCCCTCACTCTCCTCTATCTCCTGATGACGAGGGCGTTGCTGTTCACAGGTGTGCTACTTTTGAGCGCATTCTCCCTCCAGGCGTTGTCTTCACAGGCCGAACTACAGAACTCGATTGTCCTGAACGAAGTAGTCTACAATCCCCAAGGGCCTGAAGTTGAAGGTGAATGGATAGAGCTCTTCAACGGCGGAGACGACGTCGACATACAGGACTGGACCATAACGGACCAAGACAACTGGATTTTCCAGTTCCCCTCCCTTGCCGTTCCCCGGGAATGCTATATTGTTCTGCACATTGGTCCAGGCATTCCGGACAGCGACTTCAGTGACTGCGTCGCACACCTGTACTCGAACAGAACGACCCCTCGTCTCAACAATGCTGGCGATGATCTTCTCCTCCAGGATGGTCTTGGCGCTGCTATCGATTTTTTCAGCTACGGCTCCGGCAGTGGCCTCGACCATCCACCCCCCGGGATACAATGGGACTCGGCCGCTGATACGGTCCCTGAAGGCTATTCGGCTTCGGTCTTTCCCAACGGATATGACGTCGACACTCACGAAAGCTGGGTCCAGTCGAACCCGAGCCCGGGAGAGACCAATGGAGAGCTCTCGGCAGTGCCGACGGGCGTAAGAATAACTGAGATCTACTATAACGCTCACCGTGATGATGAGTACGTCGCGATAGAGAACTTCTCACCTGGAGAAGAGGACATTAGCGGATGGACGATTACCGACCTGGAAGGGTACGTGGCATTCCCTGCTGGAACCTTGATCCCACCCCAGAACACCTTATATGTCACGAGGAACTCGACTTCTTTCTTCGAGGATACGCTCTTCCAGGCCGACTTCCAGTACGAAAGTGGAGAGGCCACATCGATGGTCGTCATTGGCAGCATACCCCGGTTGAACAACGATGGCGATGAGGTGATCCTCTTGGATGACCACGGGAGGATAGTGGATGTCTTCATCTATGGGTATTCCAACTATGATGGAGCCGGATGGACGGGCGACGCTGCGGAAGACCTGTGGAAGGGGAAGATAGCCAAGAGAAGCTCTGAAACGAACTCGTCCGCGGACTGGAGTGGTCTGAGAGAATACGGTATCGGTCAATCGGATTTCGATGCGGACCTGCTGACCTTCGATGGTTCGATCACGGCTTTCTCGTCTCCTGATACGAGTTTTGAGGTCATCACCCAAGAGATAGGGATGGCCGAAGAGAGGATTGACATCAACCTGTACGAGTTCACCAGCCAAGACATAGCCGACACTCTTGTCTCCGCCCTCGGAAGAGGGGTGTCCGTCAGAGTCCTGGTCGAGGGGTCGCCGGTTGGAGGCATCAAGACGCTTGAACTGGAGGTTCTCAACCGACTCTCAGATTCCGGAGCGGAGATACGACTTCTGCGTGCAGACGAGTCAAGCGACATTCACGCCAGATACACCTTCAACCACGGGAAATACGCCCTGATAGACGAGGACGTGGTCATTGTCTGCTCAGAGAACTGGGGTAACTCAGGTGTTCCTGAGAACAATCGATCGGGCAACAGAGGATGGGGGATCCTGATCAAGGCCAGGGAGGTCCATGACTACTACAAGGAGATCTTCGAAAGTGATTGGAACCCTCTGGCAGGTGACAGTGTCGGATTTGAGAGTGTGAAGAAAGAAGTGAAACCGTTTGAACTGAACGAGAACCTGTACACATCCTATGAGTATGCAGGTGGCTTTCCGATTCATTCGATCCAAGGGAGTTTCAGTGTGAGACCTGTCATTTCGCCCGACACGTCCCTGGACGACTCGACCATAATCGAGATGATAAGATCGGCAGAGGACGAGATACTGCTGGAACAGTTCTACATCCGCCCCCATTGGGGAAAGGACACCGAGACCATGAATCCATATCTCGATGAGATCGTCAAGGCAGCGAAAAGGGGAGTGAAAGTACAGGTGCTACTGGATTCCACGTGGTACAATGTTGGCAATGACGATCCTTACAACAACGACGATGTCGTGGCTGACCTCAACGAACTCAGAGACTCGGAGGGTCTTCAGATAGAGGCGAAACTGATCGATTCAAATTCCCATGGGTTCCTGAAGCTGCATAACAAGGGTATGATAACAGACGGGAACACAGTACTGATATCAAGCATCAACTGGAACAAGAACTCAATAGCGTCCAACAGGGAGATCGGCATCATAGTGTACAATGAGGAGGTGGCTTCCTTCTACCGGGAACTGTTCTTCTACGATTGGCGGGATGACGTCACCACACCGATAGCAGACGCTGGAGGGGACAGGGTCGTGGTTCAGTACGATGAGGTTCAACTCGACGGAAGCGGCTCGTTCGACGATGTGGGCATAGTGAACTTCAGCTGGGACCTGGATGATGACGGAGTATACGATGCATTTGGCCCCAACGCGTTAGTGAGTTTTGGCACACTGGGCAACTTCACGGTGACCTTGAAGGTGGTGGACACCTGGGGCAACATCGGGACCGACTCCTCCATGATAAGCGTCAGATCTTCCGATGAAATGACCCCGCCCCAAAAAGAGGATGGATGGGGAGGAATCGTAATGATGACGGTCGTTTTCATCGGGATCCTGGTGCCGGCAATGTTCTTTCTCACCAGACACAGGAAACAAAAAGATATAAGAAAGCCCGATGAATAACCACAATCGTGGACCCTGCGAAAGACATTTCTGCGAGCGAGGTAGAGAAGTTCGCTTACTGTCCGTTGAGCTGGTGGCTGAGCGATTTTGACGAAGAGCAGATAACCGAGCTGGAAGAAGGTGAGAAGAAACACAAACGCATGTCGAAGAAGATACACGACATACTCACCCACGAGGAGAAGGCAAAGGAGAATGAGACGAACGTGCTCTACTTTGCGATCGCTGCCTCAATGGTTGCTGTTCTCGGCCTCGCGTTCTTGTATAGACCCATATTGGACGTAAGCATGATACTGGGGGTCATCTCCCTGATATGGCTGCTTGCAGCCGTGTATTTCCTCTACAGGGCAGAAACTATCTCGACAGAATCCGAGAAGCTCCTCGCAGAGAGAATTATCCTGGTTTTCGCAATGGTAGCCACGATAACAGCTGCGTTCATGATCATCTTCGCGCTGATCGAGGACGCTAAACTGGCAGAGATTGTCGGATCGATTGCTCTCGCCTGGCTGGTAGGTGCGACCTTCTTCCTGTACCACTCGCTGAGATACATGGAACTGGCGGCAATGGCGAGGGAGAAGCACGGTATAGGATCCAGTGACATCGTCTATATAGACGAATTTGACGAGAGACCAAAGATGTTCATCTCCAAGAGATTCGGTCTCAGGGGAAGACCCGACTACGTCCTCCTGGCAGACGACAACCACATACCGGTGGAGGTCAAGACAGGCAGGAACCCGAGGGGACCATTGTTCTCGCACATCCTCCAGA
>JAZGCT010000070.1:0-5143 GCA_036477085.1 Thermoplasmata archaeon
TGGACTGCCCAGGTTCGCTGGCCCGGATACTCTGACGATAATGGTGAGTTACTCAGGGAACACTCAAGAGACGTTGGCTTGTACAGAACACGCTCTCAGGAGGGGTTGCAGGATAGTTGGAGTGACATCCGGAGGAAAGCTCGAGAATCTGTGCAGATCGAGGGACTTCCCCTGTATCCTGCTGCCTCCAGGGATGCCGCCAAGAGGTGCGATAGGATACCTGTTTTCCTCAATAGCTTATCTCTTGCAGGAGACTGCCCTCGTCAGGGTGGAGGATGATATACGCGAAGCCAGAGGCTTCCTGGAGGAGATCCAACACGGATGGACAGCTAACGTGGAGACCAAGAACAACGAGGCCAAGAAGATCGCCAAGCTCCTGGAGAAGAGAACTCCCATAATCTACGGTCACACATTCTACAAGGCGGCGGCCAGAAGGTGGAAGACGCAGATAAACGAGAACGCCAAAACGCTCGCGTGGAACAGCGAGATCCCAGAGATGACCCACAACGAGATCGAAGGATGGGCAGGGGATTCCAGGGGGAAGAAGTTCGCAGCGATATTCCTCAGGGACAGACACGAGAACAGCGAAACGAGGAACCAGGTGAAGGTGGCCGTTGAGATTCTGGGCAAGAGGGCGAAGACCCACGAGGTATGGGCTCAGGGGACGACCGTCCTGTCAAGAATGCTCCACAACATGTACCTTGGGGACTACGTCAGCTTTTATCTGGCTATTCTCAAAGGTGTGGACCCGATGCCGGTCCAAGCGATTCAAGAGGTCAAGAAGAAGGTTTACTCAGCTTAACTGGATCAAGTATACGGGGGTCGGAGAATGGAGGTTCTTCCAGAGATAAAGAATAGATTGAGCCCGGTGATATTCAAGAAAGATGTCGTGGAAAGAGAGAAGATGGACGTGCTGATCGAAGCGGCAAGGTGGGCGCCATCTTGTATGAACAATCAGTCCTGGAACTATGTGATTGTGGACAAGGAAGCACCCACTCGAAGCGCTCTTGAAGAGGGACTTTCCCGAGGCAACGCATGGGCAAAGGAGGCTCCTTACCTCATCGCAGTGGGGGCGATCCCTGAAGAGGCATGTCAGGTGAACGGTATTCCCTACTACGCTTACGATGTCGCACTGAGCGTGATGTCACTGGTCATCGAGGCAGAACATCAAGGTCTCAGAGTCCATCAAATGGCAGGTTGGGACGAGTCGACCGTGAAGAGCGCCCTGGGATTTCCCGATGAGTACAGGGTTGTTGTCCTTTTTGCACTCGGCTATGAAGAGGATCCAGGTGTGGTATGGGACGGCCTGGATGATAGGATGAAGGCCAAGGTCCAGAGGGAAAGAGTGAGGAAGCCGATAGCTGAGAAGTTCTTCCATGGCTCATTCGGAAAAAGTTGAGCGGGTATACAATCCCGTCGAAAGACCATCACTTGGGATATCCAGGAACCGTTTCCAGCTCACTGAAAAAGTATTCTCTGTTCTCCTTGTCCTCGATCTTCTCTCCAGCTTCCCTTGCCAATTGAACATACTTCTCAGAATCCTCTGATCTGCCGGCAACGGCATTTGCCCTTGCCAAAGCTTCATATCCAAAGGCGATGTCGAAGTCTCCAATGTGGTTGGCCTTGCATATCTCCAGACATCTCTGGGCATGATAGATCGCCGATTGAGGCTTGTTCAGCACTGAGTAGACGCGGGATATCTGCCACTCACCTCTCTCGAACTCAAGAGGTGTTCCTATCTCCCCCCAATGGAAACGGGATGAATGGGCAGCGTGCACCATCTTATCGTCATCCTCTGGCGTTCTGCTCTTTTTGTCCAGGAGACTCCAAACCAAGTTGAAGGATTCGATCGCGGACTTCTTATGGAATTCCTGTTCTATCTGTTTGTCTTCTTCGCTCATTGTCGACCTCCAGTGTTCAGATTTCGTGAATCCTATTTCCACCTTTGTAATCCACTTCGATAACAAACTTATAGGCTCATTTGATACCCTACCATGATGAGAGGAGGATTTGTTTCTGAGATGTTCTTGATTCTCCCATTTCGTCAGGGGGGGAAATTATGAGCGATGAATCTTAAGGTGAAGCTGGAATCCTGAGCCCTGGACGCATCGAAGCTCTCACTGACGGTGTTTTTGCCATTGTCATGACCTTGCTGGTCTTGGAGCTTGCGGTAGACACTTCGGTCATAACCACGGATGAGGACCTAATGTCCGGCCTATCTCACATGTGGGGCGGAATCTTCACGTATATCATGACCTTCATTGCATTGGGAGCCTTCTGGCTAATTCATCGGTATCAGTTCAATTTCATAAGGCATGCCGATGGTGTTGCCATTTGGCTGAACATTTTCTTCTTGACCACCGTTGCCATTTATCCTTTCACCAACAGCTTGCTGTCATATATGGGAGGGGCTTCAATCGTCATCTTCTCCGCAAATGCAATCATTTCAAACATAATCCTCTTCGTGTTCTGGTGGTATGCCAGCTCAGAGCACCGTCTGTTGAAGCCTAATACCAGTCCGCAAATAATCAAGTTGATCAAGATCCTGCCAATCCCTGCCATCGTCGGGATGCCAATAGCGAGCGTCGTCGCGCTCCTAATTTCTTACGAGGCATCCATCTTTATCTTGTTCTTCCTTCTAGCCTTCTATGTGTTCCTCACTGCATCATGGAGCCACAAGATACGTCTGATAGAGGTGGGATGCACTAAAGGCGCTGAATCCGAATCAGATTCTGAGTGATGACAGAACAGATGGAAAGAGGGACATTGGCCCCACCCTTTCTTCGAAAAAATCTAGGCAGTATCGACCGAAAACATGAAAAAGCAAATATGTCTTCATGGATATCCAACAGAAGAACGTGTCTGGACACCTGGGGTCACAACTTGATAGCTTCGTGGAATGTCACCAACGAATGCAACCTTTTCTGTGAGCACTGCTACAGAGAAGCCGGCAAGGAATCTGAGCACGAGCTGACCACCGAAGAGGGTTTCTCACTTCTAGATGAGGTTGCCAAGGCAGTGTTCAAATATTATCCTGTGTTCTCATTCTGAGCTTCTCTCGTTTATCTGAGGACAACGTGATGATAAGCTATATACTGGCTGAACGCCGAGGAGGAGATCCAAAGACTAGATACTGTCAATAGCTCAACCAGATTTGCTAGAGACGGCCCAAGAACGCAAACGATTTATCTCCGAAAGCACTCACGAAGGGTTGAGGTTTGTTTCGATGGAGGAGGCAAGCGAAGAAGAAATCCGCGAGGTGATGGCTGACATATTGAAGGACTGCAGGGTCATCACCTTGGCCACAGCGTTCGACGGAAGGCCATGGGCCACCACGATGTTCTTCGGAATGAAGGGTTCTGACATCTACTGCGTGGTTGAAGACCGTGGACATGGGATGGTGAACTTGAAACGGAATCCGAACGTGGCATTTGCCATAGACAACGGAGTCCCGGACAGATTTGTGCAAGGAACTGGCACAGCAGAAGTCGTGGATCACGAGGAGGAGGATGAGGGGAGGAAGATTGTGCTTGACAGAGTACCTGAGTATAAACCATTTTTCGAGATGACTGAGACCTCTGTTGTCAGAATAACCCTGAGAGAAGTGTTGGTTACGGACGTCACGAGAGAGTGGTTTCCCGCAAGATCCCTGAGGTTTTGACTGTACTGAAGGTCGGAGTGGTTGAAATCAGGGACTGCGCCGAGGGGGAGATATGAACGCTATTTTGCTGGCATACACATTTCATCTTCAGCCTCTGAAGAAATCTGGTGCTTCTCTACTCTTCTCGATCCAGAAAGGGCGAACTGGAGTGTAGCAATATCCATCATTGTCCATCTCTTCTTGGTCTCTCAATCAAGGAACAACAGGAGGGGATTGGTTGGAATCTGCGAGAAGTTTCAAGCAACTGAATTCGAGTATATGCCCCACTCGTCATGGGTCGCTGATCGTCGTCTATGTTGCCTTTTAGGTTGTCCCGTCTTATATATACATGCAGATGTACATAAAATACACATATTCGTACAGTGAGAAGTACATAAAATACAAATAGTCCCGTCGACATACACTTACCGATGGAATCATCCCGGATCATAGAGTACAATCCCTGGTGGGATACTGGCGAGGTCAGAAAGGAACTTTGTCCCCCCTACGAACGGCAAATGCTGACAGAGATCAAATCCTCTTTGGAAGTCCGGAAGGTCACCGTTCTCAGGGGTGCACGCAGAACTGGGAAGTCGACCCTCCTTTACCAGGCAATCAGGTACCTCTTGTCAAAGGATGTTGACCCCGATTCCATCCTCTATTTCTCCTTTGATGATGAGGAAGGAACTGTCCAGGACCTACTTGACGAGTTCAAGAGTTCGATTCTCGGCAGTCCTTTGGAATCCAAAGAGGAAATCTACATCTTTCTTGATGAAGTACAAAAATGCAAGAACTGGGCCGAACAAGTGAAGAGGAACTACGACCTCTATCCCAACATCAGATTCGTGCTTTCCGGCTCCGTGAGTTTCGAGATCGGGGCAAGGACCACGGAAAGCTTGGCGGGAAGGGCAACGGAACTGGTACTGTCCCCCATGTCTTTTGGAGAATATCTTGGCCTTAGAGAGATCGATGCTCCAGACGTGGGGGCGCCTCTCAAAAGGTTTCTAATGGCAGAGCGGAGGTTGCAGCCCTATTTCAACCACTTCCTCATGACCGGTGGATTCCCGGAACTGGCCCTGCAGGAGGATCGCAGGAGGATAAAGGAGTACATTCTATCAAGCATAGTCAGGAGAGCAATATATGGAGACCTTTTCCAGATCGGCGAGATAGGAGATCCCGAATCGATGATGGCTCTGCTCCGTGCCATTTCCGAGATTCCTGGGATGCTTCTGAACTACGAAAGGCTGGGCTCGGACATTGGCAGGGACAGGAGAACGGTATCGTCCTACATATCACGTCTTGAACAGGCCATGACCATCAGGACCCTTGGGAACATACGGGGGAGCAGCCTGTCGTCCAGCAGAAAACACAGAAAGGCCTATCCCGTGTCGTCCGCACTGACCTTCGCTTTCAAAGGTTCCGACCTGGACGAGAGAGATATGGGCAGGGTGTATGAAACTGCGGTCCTGAACCAAATAAACGCTCAGTACTTCTGGAGGCATC
>JAZGCT010000071.1:0-4024 GCA_036477085.1 Thermoplasmata archaeon
AGAATGGGTCGATCACCAGAAGTTATTCCTTCTTTTCCGAATAATGCCTGTGGATGCCTTCCTTCCCCTTCTCGTCAAGTGAGGTGAACTCCTCGTCCTCGAGGATACGGTTCCGGCGCTTGTCCGGCTCTTTGATGGAGGCCTTTTGAACGAGCATCCTGATTATCTCGTCGTATGTCTGGCCTTTGGAGCATAGTTCCTTGAGGATCTCCTTGGTCTCCGGCTTCACGGATATGGTCGTTCTGGTGGCCACAGTTACCATCAAGACAATGGCCAACATAGTACTCAATGTCTTGCACTAATAGAGCATCCAGTATGTCATCATCACGGATGGGTGTGTGCCGGTGATCATAGAGCCGAAAGAATAAGTTCCCTAACCAGCTAGCAAGAGGACAAAACGTTCAGTTCCAGAACTGTAGGGGGCAAAACCAATCAGCATCACTCTTCAGGACCGCATTGCACCAGATGCAGGATCTTCAGGCCGCTCAATTCACCGACCAGTTTGCCTTGATCGTCAATCACTGGCAGGTTGTTCATCTTGACATCATCCATCTTCTGAAGGGCGTCGCACAGGGGAGTGGAAAGCTTGACGGTGATCGGCTGGCGCATCATCTCATCCACCCTGTCCTTCTGGGCCTCGCGCAGGTACTGGAGCGACCCGGAGACGCTTCTGCCCCTGATCCCGAGCTTGGCGTTGGTCAGCCTGATGATGTCGCGGAACGATATAATCCCCAGGAGCTTCCCATCCTCGTCCAGAACGTACACGGCGCGGCTTGTTGGATGTTCGACCAGCGACTCGATGATCTTGGATATGGGATCTCCCCACCGGACGGTGGAGGGTTCCTCCCCGCATGAGTCCAGGAAGTCCTTGACCTGAAGGTCTCCGATGTTGCCGCAGAGCAGATGGTTGAGGTGGTCCTTTTCCATGTCCTTTACCCTGGCATTGGAAAGTGCGACGTGGTATTTCAATCTCTCTGGGATTCTTGGGGTGTGGAGGCGAAGAACATCTCATTGTATGAGGGTGTGCCGGTGATCATACAGCTTAAAGGGGATAGCGTCGACACTTCAAAAGACGGAACTACTCTATCCAATCCAGCGGAATATAAAACCTACAACGGCAGCAGTGATTGAGATAGCCAATGCGGTGATTATATAGAACCTTCCCTCCATTCTACCGAGGCGAGTGTTGATGTCAAATATCCTGTTATCAAGGTCATTCTGACGTTGGACCATTTGTCGAAAGAAATCTTTGAGGTCGAGCATTAAGGGATTGTCTTGGGCGGATTCTCCGAATTTGGCAACTATCTTCTCCGATGTCCCCCGGGGCAGGCCCATCAGTTCCCAGAAGGTCTTGCTCCATGATCTGTGGAATACACCTTCCGGAACTTCCTGATGTCATCTTCCGAATAACCACGTTTGAGCAATTCTTCAGATATTATCCCCAGAAAAGATCTCTCGTCCGTATCTTGAACCAACGAATCCCTCTGATTTTCTAACTCTTATCAAGACCGGAGAGAAGAGCAGTCGCTGCCGCAATCCCTGCACCGATGATTATTGCCGCTATGATCGCTCCAATCACCTGATCGGCGTTTCCTTCGTCCTTATATGTAGGGTTTGCCACATGAATCGCCTGTTGGAGAATCCCCCGCTTGTAATTGATAGAATAACTCTGTCGACGCTATTAACTCTTTCGTCCGGAGAGCCGATGTCACTCATTCTCCGGAAAAAGACGGAGCCGCCGAGAATGAAAATGACGGCCCCTTTCGTTGTGGAGGGATGCTTTTCATATTGTTTCGTGGGGGTTTGGATGAAAAGCAAGTATAGATGGAGTTCATCGGATTTTAGAGCTCACATTCATCGAACGGAGTATGACCCCAATTGGAGCGACCCAATCCTGGACAATGCGACTCAGGCGTATCTGACGCAGTCTCACCAGAATGTTTTCGTTCTCCTAGAGTTGTGTGGATTATCTAAATGGCCTCTTCACATTCCTATGCAGATGATTAATACCACATCACAGAGTTTTCCAAAAAGACTTAAATACTTTTTTCGATATAATGTATAATGATGGATAACACAAACGGCATAAACAATCAACAACTAGCGATACTAGAGACCCTTTCCACGCAATCAAAGACCATTGGTCAGATTGCGAGAGATGTTGGAATGAGCGACGGTCGAACATCACAACTAGTGAAAAGGCTGCAAGAAGACGGTTTCCTGCACAAAAGGAGATCAGGGACTTCCAAACGCACGAGCTTCTCAGATCGTCTCTTCGCCGAATACTTGAGAGGGGTCATACTGAGGAACGGGATCGACCTATCGGATATGTTCCGATATCCCTATTTCGACATACTCCTCACCCTCAAGGATAGAGAGCTGGACAAGGAGAGTCTGGCAGATGGAACAGACGCCAGCCTTTATCAGGTCAAAAAATACGTTCTGCAACTGGAAAGAAAGGGAATACTGAGGACGAGTGACGGGAAGGTGAAGATCTCAAGAACGCTTCCCGAGCTCAACCGTTTTCTCAAGGCCTATTCCTCATACTCCAACCTCAAGAGACTCAGAGGAATGACAAGCAAGGGCGCAATGGTATGGGAGAACGGGCTTGAGTTCATCTTCTTTGCGCCGATCGACGAGGGAATATCAGGAGCGGAGCCCACTGGCATTTCAGCTATGAGCCGTTATGGCATTGACATAATCTCGGACAGGGTGTACTATCATTACTTCAAGAACGGAAAGGAGCTTCGGGTGGAGGACATCGCGATCGACGCAATTCTGGCAGCGAACCTCCAGCCCAGAGGTATCCTCTACACCCTCTTGTTCTTGAGGAAGATTGAGAACTTTGATAGAGAGTATTTGATCTCAAGGGGAGTAGAGATCGGACATGAGAAGATCGCAAGGGACCTCGTCAATTTTCTGAGAGGCGGAGACCCAAAATCAAGAGGTTTTCCTTCCAGAGGGGAATTCGCACAGATATGCGCTAGATATGGGGTGAATCCATCGAACGAAGATTCTTCACTGCAGATGACATCATCGAGAAACTCGAGCGAATAGGACGGAAAGTCACCTCCAAGGTGGATGGATACATGGTCGGGGGAGGAGCGATGAGCCTGAGGGGCGACAAGGAGACCACGAAGGACGTCGACATGGTCTTTGGAACGAAGAAGGCCGGAAGAGTCTTTGTTTCCGCTCTGAGGAAGTCCTCATTCGTAAAGGAGAAGGATCAGGACGACGTGTATGGGCTGCTGGACGCATACGCCATCATGAGAGATGATGACTTTTTCTGGTTCGATGTGTTCCACAAGAGGGTCTGCAAGAAGTTCTACCTTTCAAGAGGAGTGAAGGAGAGGGCGGAAGAATGGGGAACTTACGGGAACTTCAGGCTCCTGCTGTGCAGTCGAGAGGACATCTTTCTTTCCAAGAGCGTCACTGACAGAGACAGGGATCTCGAAGATATGATGGCCCTCTACAGAAGAGTGCTCGATCCAGATGTGATCTTGGAGGAATGTGACACGCAAACGAGGAATTCTGAGATGATCTGGCATCTCTTCCTGGAGAAGAAGCTGAAGGAAATGGAGGCTATGTACGGAATGACCGTACCCTGGAGGGTGGAGCTCATGGAGATCGGCGGAAGAATGCTCCTGGAAAGGATGGTTCCAGACTTGATCGCGGATGGACCCTGCACCGTTGCGCAGATATCAAAGAGATACGATGTTGAGGAGGTCCTGGTCAGAAGTGTGCTCTCCGAACTTGAGGATAGGGGCCACATCAGGGTTGACCGGAAGAAGAGGCCGAACCTCTACTATTTGAAACAGAAGTGAGGGAGATCGACATGATATCATTCGTGAGGAATTCCAATAGATCGGAAGTTGCCCTTGTTTAAATACGGAACC
The DNA here is from genome assembly GCA_036477085.1 of Thermoplasmata archaeon. Classification (GTDB taxonomy): domain Archaea; phylum Thermoplasmatota; class Thermoplasmata; order RBG-16-68-12; family SOIM01; genus JAGLME01. The sequence goes on from JAZGCT010000071.1 coordinate 3,897, forward strand.
GATATAGTGCTCAAGGCCAGTAATATGACGAAATGACTCAATCACGAGCCTCGTGTCTCTTCTTTTCCAAGTAATGCCTGTAGATGCCTTCCTTTATCTTATCGTCAAGCTCCGCGATGTCCTCTTCT
>JAZGCT010000072.1:0-3753 GCA_036477085.1 Thermoplasmata archaeon
AGAACGGCAACTCCCAGAGCGATCAGACCGAATGCGGCCATCTGCAACTTGTTCATTCGGGGAATTCTAGGTGGTTCTTTTATACAAAACTTTCGGGTTCGTTGTGCTCGATATCTAACAGGAGTACCACAAGCCAGCAAGACCACAAACAATATCCTTAAGTCTTTCACGGGCATTACGAGAAGGAGATGATTAGGCAGCTCATCGCGAAACTTCTACGATCAACTGGATGTGCGGTATCACTGGAAGGGGATGTTCTTACGGCATCGAGAGGTGATGCGAGATTAACACTCGGTTTCCCTTCCGAGGACAACCTGCAGGATGTTGTCAATCGAATTGCCGGAAAAGGAGGGCAGGGGGTGCTGGTGCCCCTGTTCGACGAGTCCATGGAAGCGCCTGGGATCATAATCCTTGACCGGGAGGAAGTGGAGAACGATGTGATGCAGGTTCTTCTTCGAAAGAAGAAGATAAAGGAGACCGTCCTTGGAAGTATTATCAACGACTGTCTGGGAGATATGGATGAGATTCCAGAGGCGATGGTAAGACCGACGCTCGAGAAGGAAGACATTGTGGAGATCGGCAACAAGACGGTTGACGGGTTCAACTACATACTTGACCTGGTCCCGTATTTCGTGTTCGAGTACACTTCAATTGTCGAGGAGGATGGAGAGGTTCACGAATCGAAGGGAACGATCGGGGTCAATGCACTGACTGAATCCCCGGAGATATGGGACCATGACATGGAGAGAATGGACGGCATCGAGTACTTCGACAGGAAGCGGGAGCCGAAGATCGATGACTTGAAGGCCTTCCAGATAGCCCAGCGGAAAGCGATAGAGCTTGGTACCGTGGTCAAGGAGAGCGTCAAGGAGAGAGATGATGCAACCATCGAGCAGAAGAAGAGCATTAAGCCCAGGAAAGAAGATGTTCAGATAGAAGGACTGGGGCTGGTGTACCTTCCGATTTGGTGCGTGGAGGGGTCGAAGGGCAGCATAATCATCAATGCCAGTACGGGCAAGATCCTGAAGGAGGACCTGTATTCCTAGAATTCAGTGGTCACCGTTGGTGTAACCATTGGTGGTTTGAGAATTCCTTCCACTTTTCCTCTTCTCGTGGATGATTTCTCAATGAAAAGTTATTTATTTCTCGGGATGTTCTGAAGTCCGGGTCCTTAGATGGCAGCCTCCCCTTCTCAGAATGAAAAGACACAGCCAGAGCAAATGGGTGTTGGCCTGATGCTGGGTGGAGCGGCAGGTCTTACGATGGGGGGAGTTGCGGGTGGTGCCATCGGGGCTACCATAGGCGGCGTTCTTGGAGCAATGGTCGGACAGTTCATTGAACATTTCGAATTGACCAGAAAAGACCACGGGGGAGGGTGGTGAGATGGACGAGAAGAGCCATCTAGAGCTGACGTTCATAGGAAGGACATACATGATCCTCCTCTACGTAATCACGTCCATCTTCCTTCTGCTGATACTCGGCGAGATACTCAACAGTGCAACCGGGAATCCTAACAGTACGTACAGCCTGTACTTCGCCCTGTCGATATGGACAACCTTCATCGCTGGGGGAATCGTGTACGAATGGCACAGACTGGCCTTCAAGAGACTGGGCATGGAGAAGAGATCTGTGAAGATCATATTACCGCTGGTCTTCCTTTTGATAGCCGGCGTGGTCGTCATCCTCATTTCGGTAAGCCCCTACCATCCCGCGATACGGTTCGTCATCTCAGTGATAGCCGTAATATCCATTTGGATTATCAGAAGAGCCCTGACGATGGCAATCAAGGACAGGTTGAGATCGGTCAGGGAAAGAGAGTTCTAGAAGCCCATCAGGACATATCCAGCTCTTCAATCGTTTTGGCGATCTTGTCCCAATGACTGCCCTGCCAGTAGTACTTGTCACATTCTGAACAGAACCAGAAATCCTCTTGTCGGTCGAAGACCCCTTCGGGAACCTTGCCTTCCACAGAGGACTTGTCGACCCTATCAACAACAGAATTGCAGAGGGAGCACCTTGACATTGGGTCGTTTACTATCAGGTCGAGCTCTGACAGAACGAACCTTAATTGTTCTTCGAGAACGTCGCTCTTGACGCAGAGCGCTTGTACCTTGGTGGTACTGGCTAGCTCCTTGTCCCTGGTGAGGACCATCCTGTGTTCCTGAGCGGCGATATCCTTTATTTCGCTGTCCGGGACCGGACCTGGATAGATGACATCGAACCCCAGAAGCCTCAACCATTTGGAAAGAGTTCCAAGCATGTGGTCGCACACGAACTTCAACGCTTCACCTCATATTCTAGGAGCACGCCATCCCCAAGCTGCGTCGATCTGGTCAGAGCAAGCGGAATGATGTCCTCGAAAGAGGCCGCACCCTCACCGCCTGCCATGGTGGGAGACCCAGTGCCCCCGATGATCATGCTTCCAACGAATACCTTGAGCTCATCGGCGAGCCCTTCCTTCAAGAACGACCAAATCACGGTTTCCCCGCCTTCCACAAGCAGTTTCCTGACACCCCTTTCGTACAAGAACTCCACCGCGGCAGAAAGGTCCACCTCCTCATCCCCGAACCTTGCGACCTCGGCTCCCCCAAAAGATGACTCAGAGGACCGAGAGGTCAGTATCAAAGTGGGTGCGTCATCGCTCAGGACCTCGGAGTCCGTTGGTGTCCTGCCCTTCGAATCCAGCACAACGCGCAGGGGGTTCCTGACCTCGTCCACATGCCTCTCCTTCACGGTGAGCTTGGGGTCGTCAGATAGAATTGTGCCCACACCGACGAGGACCGCATCGCATTCATTCCTGAGTCTGTGAACCCTCGCCATATCCTCTTCGTTCGATATCCTCGTCTGCTTTCGGGAGGGCAGAGCGATCTTGCCGTCTGCGGACATTGCACAGTTGATGATGGTATATGGACGCAACATCCGGGGTATTCACGCTCCTCATAATAATTGTTGGTAATCTCGACAAGAGATTTAAGTAGGGATAGTGGATTTGCCTTCTCAATGGCTCCACAGGATGACGTCCACATATACGAATTGAAAAGGATGGACCTGAAGGGGGCGATCGTTATCGACGGCTTTCCTAGCGTCGGTCTGGTCAGCTCCATAGTGGCGAACTATCTCATAAACGCCCTCTCACTCGAACAGATAGGCATGATGGACTCTGTTTTCTTCCCGACCGTCTCCCTGATCAGAGAGGGTGAGCCCATGAACCCGGTCAGGATATATGCAGGGAAGGAGCCCGCGGGGAAGCCCCATGACAAGATAGTGGTGTTCATCTCCGAGTTCCAGCCACCTCCGAACCTCATAAAGGTGATCGCATCGGCAGTACTGGACTGGGCACAGGAACAGAAGTGTAGCATGATGGTGTGCCCCGAGGGACTGATAGTCGATAAGGACAAGGACATGGCGGTCAACGAGAACATCGAGGTGTATGGAATAGGCAGTACGAAGAAGGGTACGGAACTACTGAAGAACCATGGGGTGACCATCTTCGAGGAAGGTGTGATCACCGGTGTCGCGGGAGTGCTCCTGAACGAGGGCAAGAAGAGGGATTTCAACGTCCTGAGCCTTCTATCCGAGGCGCATCCGGATTATCCGGACGCAAGGGCAGCTGCCAGAATCATAGAGACGATAGACAAACTGCTTCTGCACACCGAACTTGACGCACAGCCGTTGTACGAAGAGGCGGAGAGGATAGAGGACCAGCTGAAGACGATACACGCACAGACGCAGGTGGCAAAGAAGTCCTCTGTT
>JAZGCT010000073.1:0-5243 GCA_036477085.1 Thermoplasmata archaeon
GTTGACCGCTCCGTCCGGTCCCATAACTGCCAGTTCGGCCGACGGCCAGGCGAAGTTGATGTCCGCTCTGATGTGCTTTGAGCACATAACGTCGTAGGCGCCTCCGTACGCCTTCCTGGTAATGACCGTTATCTTGGGTACAGTTGCTTCACAGTACGCATACAGGAGCTTTGAGCCACTCCTAATGATCCCGCCATATTCTTGGGCGGTTCCTGGCAGAAACCCGGGAACATCAACGAATGTCAATAGTGGGATATTGAAAGCGTCGCAGAAGCGAACGAACCGTCCCCCTTTGGTGGAGGAGTTGATGTCCAAGGTCCCAGCAAGGACCTTTGGCTGGTTTCCCACCACGCCTATCGAATGACCGTCCAATCTGGCAAAACCAACGACAATGTTCTTTGCCCAGTGTTCGTGGACCTCCAGGAACTCGCCGTTGTCAACGACCCTGAGGATGATGTCCCTCATGTCATACGGTTGATCGGATTCGGCCGGAACGATCTTACCGAGTTCCTCATCGGTTCGGTTGGGGTCATCTCCTGTATCCAGTCTGGGAGGATCGTCCAGATTGTTGGAAGGAAGGTAGGATATGAGGGTCTTAATCGTCTCGATGCAGTGTTCCTCGTTCTCGGCTGCGAAATGTGCGACGCCGCTCTTCTGATTGTGGCTCATCGCACCGCCAAGCTCCTCGAAGGTGACCTCCTCTCCGGTAACAGCCTTGATGACCTCGGGTCCGGTGATGAACATGTGGCTCGATTCCTTGACCATGAGGATGAAGTCGGTCATCGCGGGAGAATACACCGCCCCGCCGGCGCACGGTCCCATGATCGCCGATATCTGGGGTATCACACCTGAAGACAGGACGTTCCTGAAAAAGATCTCCGCATATCCTCCAAGCGAAAGAACTCCTTCTTGGATCCTGGCCCCACCAGAGTCATTGAGCCCAATGCACGGAGCGCCGTTCCTGAGGGCTAGATCCATTATCTTGACCACCTTTTCAGCGAACATCTCGCCCAGAGACCCACCGAAGACGGTGAAGTCCTGAGAGAACACGTAGACAAGCCTTCCATCAATCCTGCCATATCCTGTTACGACCCCATCCCCTGGGAACTTCTTGGTGTCCATTCCGAAATCCGTGGTGCGGTGGGTCACGAAGACGTCCAGCTCCATGAAGGTGCCTGGGTCAAGCAGCAGGTCCAATCTCTCCCTCGCAGTGAGCTTGCCTTTCTTGTGCTGGGCCTCGATTCTGGCCTCTCCCCCTCCCAGGTGGGCTTGCTTCCGCTTCTCTCGAAGCTCTTTGATCTTATCGTGGGTTGACATTTGCCTACCTCACAGAAACACATATGAATTAACCAACTGATATTAATGCTTTCCAATGCCATCTGGACATATCTGGACACGCTCATCGGGACCTATGGATACTCCAGGGTGCCGGACACGACTCTTCTCTGCGCGCCCCCATCATCAACAAGGAGGAAGCCGTCATCGTCGACATCCAATGCCCTGACCATCTTCCCGTCCAGCATCACAGATCTGTCGAGCGTTGTCGTCAGGTCCCTCCATTCGTCCAGGAGTTCAGAGAAGTTGCCTGGGAAGTCCTTATATCTTGCAGAAAGTTCGTTTAGAACGACCTCGGCGACCCCATCACTGTCGACCTCCCTGTCCGTTACCCTCAGGATGGATGTTGCTTTGTCCTCCAATTCAGGCGGAAGACCCCTGATGTCCGTGTTTATGCCCATTCCAAGGATGGCAAACCTGAGCTCCTTTCCCATCGAGGAACTCTCGCATAGAATACCACCCACCTTCAGTTCATTGTGGCATAGGTCATTGGGCCACTTGATCTCGATGTTCTCACCAGTGACATGTGCAAGTCCTATGGCCGCGGCGTTTCCGGCCAGGAAGATGAGCTTGTGCGACTCGTCCGCGGGAATGTCAGGTCTGAGGACCACTGAAAGATATAGCCCTCCTCTTGGAGACATCCATTTCCTGCCTCCTCTGCCCCTGCCCCGGGTCTGTTCTTTGGAGATAACGACCGCTCCTTCCTCGCATCCCCCCTCGGCCAACTTCCGAGCAGTATCCATCGTAGATTCCAAGACATCATGACGATGAATGACAAACTCCAGTCCACTTGGCAAAGATATCACTCTTTGAGGGTCTCTATCAACTCAAGAAGAACTCCAGAAGTACCCTTTGGATGTATGAAGGCGACCTTATGGCCACCGGCGCCAATCCTGGGCTGATCGTCTAACACCGGCGCTCCATTGGCTTTCAGCTCTTCGAGTTCGCGCTCCATATCGTCGACCTCGACCGCAACATGATGGATTCCCTCTCCCCGGTTGGCGATGAACTTCGATATGACGCTGTCTGAATTGGTGGAATGTAGCAGTTCTATCCTGCTCTCGCCTACCTTGAAAATGGCGACCTCCACATCCTCTGATTCCACGGTCTCCTTCCCCTCCAGATCGAAACCAAGCTGACCTTGGTACTTGGCCAATCCCTCGTCCAGGTCCTTCACCGCAATACCGATGTGATGTATCCTCTTGTACAACCAAACCACTCCTTTCTAGACTGTTCTTCCTCCTTCGTATCTTCCGAACACTTCCCTGAGAATGTCAGTGATCTCGCCGAGTGTGGCCAGATTTAGGACGGAATCCAGGACATATGGAACGAGATTGGTGTCTTTCACAGCCTCCTCCTTCAAGTCCTGCAGTGATCGGGTCACCTTGGCGCTGTCCCTTTCTTCTCTCAGTTTGGATAGTCCTTGTCTCTGCCTGCTCTCGACCTCTGGGTCCACCCTCAAGGTATCCATTGAACCCGGTTCTTCGGTCTTGAACTCGTTCACGCCGACGACAATCCGTCTTTTGATCTCGATGTCCTTTTGATAACGGTAAGCCGAATCCGAGATCTCCTGCTGGAGGTAACCCTTCTCTATTGCGATGGCCACGCCCCCTATATGATCGATCTTCTCTATGTATTCCACCGTCTTCTTCTCTATCTCATCCGTTAATGATTCAAGGAAATACGAGCCGGCAAGAGGATCGACGGTGTTGGTCACTCCGCTCTCGTGTGCAATTATCTGCTGGGTCCTGAGCGCCAGGGTAGCGGCATGCTCAGAAGGAAGCGCCAGCGCTTCATCCATTGAGTTCGTATGCAATGACTGAGTCCCACCCAATACCGCCGCCAACGCCTGAATCGCTACTCTTATCGCGTTGTTCTCGGGCTGCTGAGCGGTCAACGAGACCCCCGATGTCTGAGTATGAAATCGGAGCATCATGGACCGGTCCAGCTTGGCCCCGAACCTGTCCTTCATTATTCTCGCCCACAGTCTCCGGGCGGCCCTGAACTTCGCCACTTCCTCCAAGAGGTCGTTGTGGGCGCAGAAGAAGAAAGTCAATCTGGGAGCGAATGCGTCCACGTCCAGATCCCTGGAGACAACTGCATCCACGTATGCTATCGCATTGGCGAGTGTGAAAGCGATCTCCTGTATGGCCGTCGACCCGGCCTCCCTGATGTGATATCCGCTTATGCTTATCGAGTTCCACCTCTTCATCTCCTTCGAACAGAACTCTATTGTGTCCGTCACAAGCCTCATGCTGGGTTCCGGTGCGAATATGTATGTTCCCCTGGCGACGTATTCCTTCAGGATGTCGTTCTGGATCGTCCCCCTGAGATTCGACCTGTCCACTCCCTGCTTCTCGCCAACTGCAACGTACATTGCCAAAAGTACCATCGCAGTGGAATTGATCGTCATGCTGGTGCTGACCTTGTCCAGCGGGATCCCGTCAAAAAGCACCTCCATATCCCTGAGAGAAGATATCGCCACACCGACTTTTCCCACTTCTCCTAACGCCATCGAATGATCGGAATCGTACCCCATCTGAGTCGGAAGGTCGAATGCCACACTGAGCCCGGTCTGTCCCTGCTCGAGCAGATACTTGTACCTCTTGTTCGTGTCCTCCGCGGTTCCGAACCCGGCGTACTGTCTCATGGTCCAGAGCCTGCTCCTGTACATGGTTGGATAGACTCCCCTTGTGTATGGGAACTCACCTGGAAAACCGATATCCGAAAAGCCGGTGTCTTTTTCGATGTCCACCGGAGTGTATATCCTGTCGATGGGGATCCCGGAAAGGCTCTCGTAGGTTTCCTTGCCTTCTTGGAGATTTCGGAGGCTTTCCTCTAGAACTGACTTCTCCCATTCCTCCTTTGCATCCTTCGCCCTCTTCCGGGATTCCTCGTCAATGTCCATCGTGAATCACAGCTTCCACCGCTAGCATCCTCAACCACCCTGGCTCCAGCCCCCAGTTGTCCATACGACCCCGAGGATGCCACCCATGACCAGGACGATTACAATGAATACCGCAATGTTCTGATAGATGTCGAAATCCATGGCCATGAAGAAGAGCCACAATCCCAGTAACATCAGAATAACAATGGGCACGGCCATAGAGAATATCATCCTGGATTTGAGTCCCCCCGTCGCCATGATCATCTCCTCAAACTCGTTCATGCCGCTCAGCCCCCAGGCGATCCACGCCGTACCCAATATTAGGGCCACGACCATGAGTGAGAACAGGACGATTCCAATATTCTGGTATATGTGATGGTCCCCCGCATAGAAGAACAGCCAGATCACAAGAAAGACCAGCCAGCCTACCGCTGTGACAATCGAGAGTGGGATTCTCCAACCAGGACTTTTTCTTCCCATCATGTCATCCATTGTGATCTCTTGTCTTATCGTGACCGTCTCTTCGCTTTCGCCCGAAACTCCACCCTCATCATCCATGATCTCCGTCCTCCTTGTTGTGGTCACAAGGAATACACATATTTGAAACTCTACGCGGGGAGGGGGATTTGAACCCCCGAGTTCTTGCGAACAATGGATTAGCAATCCATCGCCTTACCGGGCTGGGCCATCCCCGCAACCGCCTTTTGCAATCCATAACGTTCTGTATAAAACTTTGCAAAATCGGAAAGTATAATACCCGTATGGACAATGACATGGAAGAGGGGTTGTTGTGAGACTGAGGACATTCGCACTTGCTCTCATTGTCATGGGGGCTGGTTGGGCCACGATTGTTCAATCCTCCACAGATGATGTTGTGGTTCTGGTGGGTAATCAAGCAGAGGTTCCTACCTGGCAGATCGGAGATTGGTGGGAGTATGAGCTGAGCGGGGGAGTGGACGCTATGGAGCTGACCGTTTCTGTCACAGGCAACATAAGGTTCGATGTCACAGATATAATGACC
>JAZGCT010000074.1:0-9334 GCA_036477085.1 Thermoplasmata archaeon
TGACCTGCCTGACCAGTCTTTCGGTCTCCGCCTCTCCTAGGGTCTGAACAAGGGCTACGGTGACATCGTCAAGGATGGTCTGGTAAACGAGTTCTAGAATCCTCGGTGGTATCTTGGTCAGGTTCAATGATTCCTGGTATCCCGCCACTTCAACGACATCCTCCAGCTTCCCGTCGAGTCGCTTGATCAGCTCTCTCAAAGCATCCAGTTCGCCCTCGTCGGCCTTCACATCTAGCTTCTTGCTCAAGGATGAAAGGTCGTCCATGGTGCGAGCGCTGAACTTACCAAGAACAGTGGTGAGGGTTTCCACATTCTCGTCCAGATAGTTCAACTGTTTTGTGGCGTCCCGCCCGGATTCCAGGAGGTCCTTCATGGTCTCTAGGTTCGCCTTCCCCTGAAGTTCGTTCTTGAGGTCGTCCAGTTCGGCGGCGATCTCCATCTCGGCCATCAACATCTCTTCCACGTCTGGACCTTTCTTGATCTTGGGCTCGGGAATGCTCTTGGAAGTGTGAAGCTCCTCATCTACCAGGAGGCCTTCGGTCTGCTGGAGGAATCTCTTTCTCTCGTCTTCCCATCTTTTCCTCTCCTCCTCCATCTGAGCAATCAGCTGCTTGATTTCGAAGGAAGGATTGGAGGCATACCTTGCATCAGGCATCCTAAGATCCACCCTGAGACCATCCTTTTCATCCCCGGTGGGAGGAACGGCCAATTCCTCCGATATCTCGGCTACTTCCCTGGATGCCGGTGCTGTCGCGGATGGGGGAGGTTCGACAAAGCTCTCTTTACCAGATCGTGCAGCCCCACCAGCTCGCCCTTTCTCTTTACAGGCACGCTCGTGGATGCTTCGACCCCTTGGGGATTTGAAGGTCCTATCACAATACGGGCATTGAGCTTCGGCTACATCCCTCCGAGCTTCCACAACTGGCTTGTCCTCAATCATAACCAAAGGCCTCACACGAATGACTTCAATTTCTTCTCGATCTCCGGGACGGAGGTAGATGCGAACTTCTCGGCAGTTACCTCTCCGCCCATCTCTCCAATACGTTCGACCACACTCTCAAAGAACTTCTTCCACAGATCGTCGTTCATATAGGCTGCAGAAGTACCCAACTCGTTGAACGAAACTGTGACTATCTCGTCCACCGCCCCGATGCCTACCGTGTCCTGAATCTTCTGCTTCACGAATTTGAGGATCTCCATGTTCTTCTGGAACTCCCTGGTCTCCTCGAAGCGCTCAACGAACAGCTGTCTGGATAGCCCTGTCAGTTCGACCTGCACCTTCTTGTTGTAGTCTTTCAACGCCTCGGGCGTGATAGGTCTGGATTCGAACAGATGGTTCAAGATTGTTCCGGCGTCCTCTGCATTGTCGAGTACCTTCTCCATGTCGTTGAACTTGATGCCTTTGGCAAAAAGGAGTACCATGAAGGCGTTGTCACCGACGCCGGCGATGACTATGGTTCCCTCGCCGTAGTATTGGACAGAGATCTTCAGGTTCTCGGAGCTGAGCTGTCCACATATGTGGGGGATGTGCGCCTTGACCAGGTTCAGGAGCCTGTACTGCGGGGGCGACAGGTCAAAGGGGATGTTCGAACTGAACATTCTGCCGTCGACTCCCATGAACAACACCGCGTCAACATCGTCCTTCTCCTTGACGTTCCTGAGTTCGATGTCCAGCATGTGCTTGAGCATGGTCGCCGTTCCGGCCTCCATACGCTTGTCGATATTCTTCGTTTTCCCAACCATCGAAGCACGTCCTACTTGACCTTGTAGGAGTCGAAGACTATATGCAGAGCCTCTTCAGGCGAGTAATCGTAGTCCCAGGACTCCTTCATCTTCTTCAATCTGGTCAGCAGTGGCTTTGGCGCCTGTCCGGTCTCAGCTGTCTGGATCGCCTTGTCGAAGATCTCGTTATATTCCTTACCTGGCTCCACGGCGAAGTCGGTGCCAGATGCCCTGATGATGACACCCATGCCCCGCACAAACATGTACGGATACACGCCCTCTCCGTGGTGCGTCCCACGCATCTTGATCACTTTGAGGGTCCGGTTGAATGCTCCGCCGATGGGGTAGTACTCCAGATGGAACGCTCCGTCCGCCAGGTATATCGGCAGAAGAACGTCCTCTCCGACTGCCTCTCCTGGTTTGGTGTGTTCCTCGACCGTTGAAATCACGACGCCCAGTTCCCTAAGTGTGTGGAAGAGCTTCCCAATGAGCTCTCTCTGCTCAAGCTTGTCTTCGGTCGCCCATAGAACTGGCGTTATGGGGTCGATTACCACTCTGGTCCTGATGTCGTAGTCGCTCCTGGCCTTGACCAGTTGCGGCAACTGCTCCTCGACCATCTTCTTGAAGTTCTTACCCTTCAGATGTATGAAGAACAGGTCCTTCTCGTAGTGCTTGCGCAGATCGATCCCAATGGCCTCCGCTTCTTTCATTATCTGTTCTGGGGTCTCTTCGAGAGAAACGAACAGCCCTTGCTCCCCGTTCTCGATGCCATGCAACAAGAACTGTACTCCGAACGTGGTTTTCCCAGTCCCACTAGAGCCCACTATGACAACGGTACTCTTTTCGTTCAGGCCACCCTCGATCAGTTGATCGAGCCCAAATATTCCGGTTTCTATTCTTCCCATTTCAGAATCCCTCCGATTCGGATTTTTCGTCTACCTGCTTTGCCAACAGTTCGGCAAAGCTTCTGTAACCCTTGACCGCTTTCCGGTCAGCAGGTTTGCCATCTTGAGATGAATCTTCTGATTCTGATGGAAGCAACAGATGGCTGGCTTCCGCAAATGACACCGCGCTTGATATCGCGGACGACAATTCTCCCACATCCTTCCAGGGAGTTTCGACATCATCCTCTGTCCGGAGCTTGGTCGAGCACTTGACGCCCAGTTCGGTCGATCTTCCGTCTTCACCCACCAATTCCAGCTTCTTGAACAAAGATATGTGGAATTCCTTCTCTTCGGGAGCCATACCAGTGTAGACTTCCAGGCGTTGCACACTATCCGAGCTTCCGAGTTCTCCCAGGATGTTCTTCTCATCATCGCTCAGGGTGGCCCTGCAGTAATCTTCCCTATCCACCGATATCTCGAACTCACACGACTGATCTCCGGCGTTGACGCACTGAATCTCTTCAACGGCGCAACCCAGGTTAAGATCGCGATTGAAGAACCTGGAAATGGCCTCGCTGATTAGGTAACAAGTCCGGCCTGAGGTGCCTGAGTATAGGTCAGAAATGGGGGAGTTGTTCACCACGAAGCGGTAATTGTATGGTTCGATACTGGAGACCTCAATATCAACGCCCAGCTGCATGAAAAGCGCTTTCATGTACTGGAAAAGCGAGATGTTGGTGACCTGTTCCGGCGTGGTGCATCTCAGGAACTTCCTGGTCTCTTTCACAGGGACCTTGCATGAAGAAAGGATCGTGGCTATGTCCGATTCGAGGCGGTTAAGTTTCTCCAGCGCAGATATAGCCTGGGCAAAACCACCGTAGCGGCTCCCTTCGGGGTTGCGTGGACCGGATCGGGGGGCCTCTCGGTACCTGTTTCCTGCGTAGTTGGGATTTCCCATGTAGGGGTCTTCCTGCTCCAAGAGCCGGTTTGATTCCGATTTTTGATTAAAGTACGTTTCGACCTGAATATCAAAAGTGGAACACGAAAACGATAATATGGTTCAATTAGTAAATGAATTGGCCAGTGGCAACGACGATTATGTATGGTTCAATTAGTAAATGAAACACTGGCTATAATGAAAGCCAAAAAATGCCGTATTATCAGAATTGAAAGCAGGTTTTCACATCAAAAAGGTTTTATTGCCCCTTCCTTGTTTTGCGGACGATAAGTTGAGGATAGCAAAAGAGCGGGTTTGGATCCACAGGAATGAGGTGGTGGACGCAGTAGAGACGTTCAATGAGAACAAACTGGAGTTCTTCAGCTACACCTATAAGATCATGATCGAGGGCTCCTGGGTCCCGATCGTCAGGTTTGACAACTGGGAGATTGGCTCGCACTGTGACAAGTACGACGAGAATGGTTCCCTGGTCGCCCAGCAGCAGTGTCCAAAGAGAACGTTGGGGGAGGTGGCCAGGCTGGCCAAGGAGTTCAGACGGAACTTGGTGACCATGGATATATCAGCACTATGAGGTGAGGTCTTGTTGGTGGAGATAGAGAAGAAACATAGGCCAAAGGACATCCAGGACGAGCTGGATAACCTCAAGAGCAAGCATGGTACGGCTGAGAAGCTGCATCAGAAGGTCATGAAAGAGAAGTGCGGGAATCCGTCGTCAGTGGACGACCACATAATTTGGAAAGCAATAGCTACGCAGGATTGTGAATTTGTGGAGAAGATAACGGTCGACTCATCCAACATATTCGGTGACCTTACGCCCAAGAGGCTGGAGCTCTTGGAGTACATCAGGACGCAGGATGTAAAATCGATAAAGGACCTCGCCCATGAACTGGAGAGGAACTACAAGAATGTCTATGATGACCTGAAAGCCCTGGAGGATTGGGGATTGGTGTCCCTGCCACGCAGGGGCAAGGATAAGAAACCCATCTCACATGTGGAAAGTCTGACAGTCACATTCCACAGATAGCTCATAACCTCTTCTCCATATCCTCGATCTTCTTCTCCAAGGCGCTGCCCCTGGAAGCGACCGCGATCTCGCCCCTTGTCTTCTCGATCAAGCTCCTGGCGATGTCCTGCTTCCTCCTGATGGACACGAGCGCGCTGGGGTAATCGAACTGAATGATGGTTTCGTATATCGCCTCCATCTTTCTCAAGAAGTCCTGTGCGTTTCCCACATCCCCCTCGATGAGGGAGTCCAATGCCAGCCTCCTGAGCTCTCCGACCACGTCCCCCAGTCCCAGCAGGTATGAAACCGAGTGAACTCCGATATCCTTGGGACCCCTGAGAGGCTCGTTCCTCAATATGCTTCTGAGGATGTTGACCTCGGTGAGCTCCTGGAAAGCGTTCTCCACGAAACCGGAATAGTATATGTCTGGATGTCCAGAAAGAACGCCTGCGAGCCTGTGAGCCTCATTCCTGGCTGCTTCAAGATTCTCGGATTCATCCTCTCCCTTTAGGATCTGTCTGAGCGCAGAACCGGACAATCTTGCGATGGCCCTCGAGGACTTTAGCGCAACTTCTCTAATCTCGTCCTTCTCGTCCAATTCGGCTTCGAGTTCTTTTGCGATTTCGGCGAGATTCTCCATGATGGCTGATTCTTCAATGCTTATAAGATTCTTTGGGTTATAGGGATTCCAGGAAACCTGTGAGGAAGCTCTCACACCGGTACAAAGAACGTACATCCAGCCTCTCTTCCGTGGAGTGGGATCCTTTCCCCAAAGGTCCGAAGATCATGGTGGGCATTCGAGATCCGAATACGTTGTAATCCCCAAGGGACTTGGCACAGGCAATGTCCGGTTCCCTCTTGTATTGGGCACTGAATAGATGGATGAACTGGCGAACATACTTGTTCCTTCTGTCCGTCAGATAGGGTTCGAGAAATGGGGTGCTTCTTTCTGCAAGCGAGACATTGACCTTGGACTTGATGTGGAGCCTGTCAAGAACCAATCTGAAATCGTTCTTGATCATGCTCTGGGTCTCCCCGGGAACGGTGTGCCTGTCCACCTGAATCCTGCAGACCTCGGGAACGGTTAGAGAGCCTTCCCCGCTCTGGATCTCAAGTGGAGCGATGGACCCAGCCCCGATGGACCTGTGTTTTCGGGTCCTGACCTTACTCAATGCTTTGATGACTTCTGCCATATCCTCGATGGGGTTGGTTCCGAGATCTGGCTTTGCCGCGTGAGCTGCCTTTCCCTTGACAGTGATGTCGAGAACGTATCTCCCTCGAGCACCGAGGACCAACTTCTCACCTGAGGGCTCTCCAACGATGCAGAGATCCCCCTTGTACTTCTTGACGAACTCGTACGCCCCAGTGCAAACGCCTTCTTCGTCAACGGTCCCCACGAATATGAGGTTTATCCGGTCGTTAATCACCTTCTTGAAGACCTTCATCATGACTGCGAGCCCGCCTTTCATGTCAGAGGCGCCCAGCCCGCGAAGTATGTTGCCCTTCATCCTGGGCTTGAAGGGGTCTCCAACCCAGCCGGCCAAGGGTCTTATCGTGTCCATATGCCCATTGAGGATGATGGTGGGCAGGTCCTTCCCATGAATCCTCACCGCAACCACATTGGGAGGAAACCCAGGCACTTTCTGGAAGAACGCCTCCTCGCCAAGCTGGGATGAGATGAACTCCCCTATCCCGCTTTCATCGCCAAAAACGCTGGGTATACGAATGAGCCTCTTGGTGAGCGCCAATACATCTATGCTGATCGACTCCCCCTGATGTTCTCCATCCTCTCGACCTTCTTCCTGATGCTGTCCGGTTTTCCGATGTCGTGCCTCATGAAAACGTTCCCGCCGATGAACTTGAGACCTTCTTCCGAAATGGACTCAGCGTCAGTTATGGTGCTGGCAATGCCAACGATCCCGAGCGATCTGGATGTGGTCGTGTATATCTGTCCGTCCTCTTCGTTCACCGACGCATAATAGAGCTCCGCACCCGTGTTCTTGATCGATGATTCGTCCAGAATCACCTTCTCACCCGACCGTGACTCGATGCCGTAACCGATAGGGACCACGTACTTGACGACGGTCGCCTTGTCATCGAAACGGACTGCCGCGCTCAGGCTGCCGTTAACAATGTCCTGGCAGATGGCCAGGAAATCGTCCTGGAGTATCGGAAGCACGTTCATCGACTCCGGGTCACCGAACCTGGCATTGTATTCGATCAACTTCATCCCGTCAGCCGTCAACATGAACTGGCCGTAGAGGATACCTTTGTATGGAGTGCCCTCCTCCCTCATCGCATCGATGGTCCTCTGCATTATCCCGACAGCCTCGTCATACTCAGCCCTGGAAAGAAACGGAAGCAGACCGTCTGACTCTGAATAGGAGCCCATTCCGCCGGTGTTGGGTCCCTCGTCGCCCTCGTAGGCCCTCTTGTGGTCATGGACAGCCGGCATCGGGGATAGCGTCTTGCCATCGCAGAACGCCTGAAGTGTGAACTCCTCACCGACAAATTTCTCTTCTATGAGCACCCTGGCCTCGCCGCCTATCTTGTTCTCAAGCACTTCCCTGCAGTATTCAACAACGTCATCGAGGCTGTGCAGATGCTCTCCCATGATCTTCACGCCCTTGCCTCCAGTGAGTCCGATCGGCTTCACAACCACATCCTTTCCGAACTCCTCCAAGAAGGGTCTGACATCGTCGATGTTGTCGAACACCTTGTGCTCAATGTAGCCTGGTATACTGTTCCTCTTCATGAGGTCCCTGGCATACTCCTTTGATATCTCGATCTGGGACGCGGCCCTTGAGGGACCGACGCACGGAATCCCCTTGGATTCCAGAACATCCACGAGACCTTCTCCCAGTGGGGCCTCGGGCCCGATGACCGCGATGTCCACTCCCTTGGAGACCGCCCAGTCGGCAACCTGTTCGACCTGGCATTCGTCCATGAGGACGAACTCGACGGAAGCGCTTGCGATACCGGGATTCTTGTTCTTCATGACCGAGTAGATCTCAGCATTGCTTCTCTTTAGAGCTTCGACGACCGAATGCTCTCTTGCTCCTCCTCCCACGCTCAAAACCTTCATGGTACTACCATGCCTAATATCCATTGGGAGAATTATAGATTTTGGTCTCTTCTTGGTTTGCAATCAGCAGAGAATCGCTAGTAGAGTAAGAAAAAAGTGGTGTTGAACGGGGAAATCTTCTAGGAGGGGGGAGATTGCCCATTCAAACACCCGGTTAACATATTAGAGAAGAATCTATTTAAACCTTTCTTCCGCGCCACCTAAAGAGGACTGGCTCAGACTGGAAACGGTAGTGGAATCGCATCATAATCGGAGGTAAATGTGGTTCAACCGAGATGTCCCCGACTGCCGAGCGATGCATCTTCGACACTTTGAAATAAAGCGCGTAGGATATCGCTCTGATACAGGGAGTGAGGTCAATGCCTATTGTCAGAGTGACCATGTTTCCGAGGACGGAGGAGGTCAAGAGGGAGCTTGCGAAGGCGATTACAGACGATATTGTCAGGATAGCGAAGGCTCCTCCGGACCATATCACGATAATCTTCGAGGATCTCTCACCGGATAATTGGGCCCAATCAGGGAATCTCCTTTCGGACTAGGCACGAAGAGTTCAATAGAATTGTGTTGAAACAGACGAGTTAGCGAGAGCTATGATTCATCAAACAATAAGAAAAAAAGTTGGCCGTTCAGAAAGAAAAGAAGCTGAACGGCCTCGTTGTGGAGGGATGCTTAGATAAGCAAATGATAATTAGCGCCTGATGATATAAACTTTTCGATAACGCAGTTTGTTGGCATGTTAGGGAGTTTTGAGTGTGTAAGATTACTAAGTTCGAGGACTTATGACAAAAACCCAAGGCGGAAAAACTCCCCTCATTAAAATGATACTTTGACCAAAAACTGGGGGGTCCTCGAAAGGGGCCCTACTTGACAATCTCCCCGAAGGCAAACCGCCCGAATACCTTGGTGACCTTTATCTTGACATCTTGCCCGGGTCGAGCTCCCTGAACGAAAACGAGATGACCGTTCAGAGTGGCAAGACCTTCCCCAGTTTCGCCCGAATCCTCTATTCTGGCCAGATAGATCTTCCCCGCTTCCAAAAGAGCGTCCTCAGTTGTCTCGGGTTCGTCCGCCAAGTTACATTCTCCTTACGCACTAGCAATGATGGACTGAAGGTTATTTAATTATTCCCGACTAGCTCAACTGGAAGCTTCCGTTCTTTAACACGACCTTCTTTCCTTCGGGTCCCTCGACCTCGATCGTCGGTTCGGTGATGAGAAGGTCCATATGGTTGGCCGAGGGGTTCTGACCTCCAGGATAGTCCAGGTTGTTACCAAAGGCCACGTGGCAGGTACCCTTGATCTTCTCGATCTCAAGGAATTCCTTAGACAAACGTGCACCTGGATTGACTCCGATGCCCAATTCCCCTATGTATCTGGACCAATCGTCGGTATCCAGAGCCGCCCTTACCTTCTTCTTCACACCGGCCTCGGTCGTCTTTGGATTACCAGCCTTACCGCCGGACACCTTAATTCTCACAGGTTCCTTGATAAGTCCGACACCACCGATGGCCCCATCGGAGACCAGTTTCCCTCCATGGAGTTCTCGACCGGCCCCACGACGACCTCGCCTACCGGGAGGTTGATCCATTTCATCGTCCTCCAATCGAAGAACGTGTCAGAGAACCAATCCCTGTCCTTAATGCTCATGGTCAGATCGGTACCTTTAGGACTTGTTATCCTGAC
>JAZGCT010000075.1:0-6567 GCA_036477085.1 Thermoplasmata archaeon
TTGTGGTAGTGCCTTCCGTCATAGTAGGTGTGGTCAATGTCAGGCGGGTCCATCGATAGGCCTCATTTGGACTTGGTGTCCAAGTGCATGGCACAATGACCGCATAAACGCTTCTGTTGAGTCTCCAATTTCCAAGGACCCAACGAAAATACCAAATATCGAACACCGGATAGCCAACCGGGGTGTGAGGTTGAAGATAAAATACCTGAGCCACGCGTGTTTTGAACTCAGCAACGGAAAGACGATTCTGATCGACCCTTACTTCGAAGGAAATGACACCGCTCCGGATTACTCGGGAATGCCGGACTTGGTCCTTGTCACCCATGAGCATTTCGATCACGGGGTGGATGCTGCCCGGTTCAATTGTCCCAAGGTCTGCCCTCCGAACTGCGACTATCCCAACAAGATCGAGATGAAGATAGGGGACAAGATAGACGTCATGGGCATCCCCATTGAGATGATATCCGCGAGTCACCATCAAAGCGGATATCCGACCGGCTATGTGTTCGAGTTCGAAGGGAAGAGGATAGCGCATCTTGGCGATACCTACATCGACGGCGTATCAAGGATCGAGAACGTGGACATCCTGTTCGTCCCCATTGGGGGACATTTTACTATGAACATGGAAGAGGCCATCGAGGCACTGAAGACGATTCAGCCCAAGGTCGCGATCCCCATGCATTACAACACATTTCCAGAGATCCAGGCAGATCCGTTGGAGTTCAAGGAGGAGGCCGAGAAGCAGGGCTTCAGCATAATAGTGATCGAGATTGACCATGAGATAGAGCAATGATCATTTCCACTTCTCGTACAACTGATGGTCCAGTCCGAGCGATTCCATGATTCTCCCTGTGATGAAGTTCACCATGTCCTGGATTGTTTTGGGCTTTGTGTAGAACGCCGGCATCGCCGGTAGTATGACCGCACCAGCATCCTTCAACTTGCTCATATTGTCGATGTGGATCTTGGACAGGGGGGTCTCTCTTGGTACCAAGATGAGCTTGCGATCCTCTTTCAGTGCGACGGATGCGGTCCTCGTTATCAGGGTGTCTGCGATCCCGCACGCGACCTTGGACAGGGTCGACATGGAACATGGCACTATCACCATTGCGTCGAAGTCGTTGCTGCCAGATGAAATGGCGGCCTCCAGGTCGTTGTCATCGTATCTGACATTCGCCATGGCCTCTATCTCATCCAGTGATAGGGCGGATTCGATTTCGATCAGTCTCTTACCGTGCTCGGAGACTATCAATATCTTCTCTTCTCCAAGAGTCTTCAGAAGGGTCACGGCATAGTCTATTCCGGAAGCCCCAGTGACAGCAACAACGATCCTCATGGTGAGCCTAGTCCGTGACTATTTCCAGTCCGCCGTGCTCGACTATCAACGGATAATACGCCCTGTCGTGCTTGGTCATCCTCATCTTGACCACAGCGAGATAGAGGTTCACGGCCCTTTCTTGCCTCTCCATCTCCAGATGGAATATGCCGTCCGAGAGGAAATCCTCCACTCCATACTGCCCGAAAGAGAGCTTGTCAGGTTCGAACATCTCGGAGATCAGAAATGTGGTGATGTCCAATTCCCTCAACTTGTCGAAGAACATGAACAGCTCGGATCTGGGGTTCTTGATATCTGTGATCGAGTACAGCGCGGCCATCGAGTCCAGGACGAAGATGTTGCATCCGTATTTCATCTTGTAGTTGCTGACGGTGGTCAGGACCGACTGCGGCCAGTTGACATCCCCTTCGATCTCCTTCTTGTCCATCTCCTTTCTCAACCGTGCCATGTCAACTATGATTATGCCGCCCTCGCCAGTGATTTCCCTCGGGTCCATCCCGATCTTCACCATGTGGTCGACCAGGCTCTGCCTGTTCTGTTCAAGAGTGATATAGATGCCTCTCCTTCCCTCGTTCTTCGCCGCGTTGAAAAGTATGCTGTAGGCAAGCGTGGATTTCATCGTCCCTGCACGTCCACAAATCAGCGACACCCATTTCTCTGGAACACCTCCCTCCATCTTCTCATCAAGTCCCTTTACCCCTGTGCTAATCCGCCGAACCGCCATGAAATCTCCAATCTGGGCTAATGTGATTCTCGTTTAAGAATGTTTTTCAACACTGATGCCGTAGAAGAGAGGATGAAAGAGTTTTAAGTCGCAACTCGCTTTCTGGAAGGAGGAGATTACATGAGAAAGGAGATTCTCTATGCCTCTATCGGGGCTTTGTACGTGGCTGCACAGATCTTCACTGCCATTAGGGTAGGGTCGTTCCCGCTTTTTCCAGAGCCGTATGATCTAGTTCCTGCAGGTGTGTTTGCCTATCTAGCTATATTCGTTGTCGCAAACATAATAAACGAAAAAGAGGGCAAGAAGGAGGGCTGGAAGATAATCGCCGCTGGACTTTTCGCCAACGTGTTGCTGCTCATCAATCTCTATCTGGAACTGGCTGTTCCCGATGCCACAGAACGTGGATTTGGGGCTGTCGGTGCCCCACTAGCTCTGACGTTTTCTCATCTTACCAGCATCGAATGGAGAATTGTAATTGGAAGTGTTATCGCATTCGTGGTTGCAATGTACCTCAACAACTATCTCTACCATAGGTGGAAATGGAACATCTTGGCGAGATACGGGATAATCCTGATACTGGTGATGTCCATCGATACTGTTCTGTTTCACACGATAGCCTTTGCCGGAGTATTCTCCACTGAGGGACTTCTCGGGAGCATTGCTTCCGTGACCATCTTCAAGATATTTCTGATTCTTGTCAGCATACCTATATTCGCTATGGGTCTCAAGGCCTATGGATGGACGAACTTTCTGGAAACCGATCATGAGAGGTTGGTCCAGTCACCCGGCATCTAGTGAATCGAGTTTGACTCTTCTGAGTTATCAGGTTCATGTGATGGGCATGGGCTGTGGGATTGAATGTAAGATCTTAGGTTGAAACATGGTCAAATCCGATTTCCGTCGAGATTCGCTGTGTACTGCGCTTCTGCAAAAGACTTAGATACGAATCCTCTGTTTTACTCGCCGGATAATTGTCATACATCACATATGGCACGACGAAAAACGCAGTATGGCTCTGTTATGAAATCCTGGAGGAAGACAATTGAACTCTAGAAGCAAGAAATATGCGCTTCTGGCTATGGCGACTATATCCTTGTCCGTCCTTTTGGCGATGCCCTTGTCGTTGACACCGAGCGTCGCTGATAGCACGAGGACAAGGGGGCTTGTTGGCACCATTGAATCAGCAAGGGTTGAGACCGCGCCAAACCTCTCATATGATTCTCAGGGGAAAAGGGTTATATGAAACATAGACGATGGTCCTCAAAGAGGGGTGAATGCTTGCACGAATTCAAGGTCTATCTTTCTGACAAGCCAGGGGAACTCGCTCGGGTCACGGAGGCGCTTGCTGCCCGTGCTGTGAACATCATGGCAATAGCCAGCGAATCAGGCTCGGATAGGCCGTTCTTGAGGGTAGTCACCAATGATGCTTCTACCGCCCAGAAGGCCCTGAAAACCGCAGGCTTCGATTTTGAACAGAATGGGATCATATCGGTGGAACTCCTAGACAGGCCTGGTGAGCTTGCCAAGATAGCCAAGCGACTTGCTCGAGCTCAGGTGAACGTCGAATCCTTATACATCATCGGGAAGAAGGATGGCAAGACAGTGCTCGCCGTCGCAGTGGACGACGAGAAGAAGGCCAAGAAGGTCCTCAAATAGAAAATGCTTTTTCTTTGACTTACATTCACTCCTAGATGAAGCTCTCTGAGTTTGATTTCGACCTGCCTTCCGAACTAATAGCCCAGTCTCCGGTGAGCCCCAGAGATTCTGCCAGGATGATGGTGTTGAGCGGAGGAAGGACCGAGAACAAGGTCTTCTCCGATTTGGTGCATTTGCTTGAAGAAGGTGACGTGGTCGTCATAAACGATTCGAAGGTGATTCCAGCCAGGCTCAAGGGTCAGAAGTCCACCGGTGGCAGGATCGAACTTCTTCTTGTCAATGAACTTGAGAATCGCATGTGGGAATGCCTTGTCAAAGGTAGGGTGAGGGAAGGCGCTGAGCTTCTGTTCGGGACTAACAGCGCGATCGTGTACGAGAAGAGGGACGGTAAGTGCGTGGTCGCATTTGACGTGGAAGACTTCGAATCATTCCTCAGGGCCGAGGGAAGCATGCCCCTTCCCCCATATATCAAGGAGGAACTCGTTGATATAGACGACTATCAGACAACCTATGCCTGGAAGGATGGTTCCATAGCCGCCCCCACTGCCGGCCTGCACTTCACCGACGAACTGCTGTCTACTCTCACAGAAGAAGGTGTTGTAATAGCCCCCATCACACTGCACGTGAGCCAGGGAACATTCTTGCCAATACGGACCGAGAATGTGGAGGACCATCGAATGGATGATGAATACGTCCAGATCCCCGAAGAATCTGCATCCGCTGTACGAGTAGCTTCTCAGAACGGCAAGAAGGTGGTCGCCGTCGGCACTACCTCCTTCAAGGCTCTTGAGACAGCTTCCATGGGAGGCAGTGTCCAGGAATACGAAGGATGGAGCGATCTGTTCATCTATCCCCCGTTTGAGTTCAAATCCGGCGTCAATGTTCTTGTCACCAACTTCCACCTGCCCATGTCCACTCTTCTGCTCTTGGTGTCAGCCTTTGCTGGGAGGGAGAGATTACTAGCAGCGTATGATGAGGCGGTCCGCCTCGGATACAGGTTCTATAGCTTTGGAGATGCCATGCTGGTCTACAGGTGATTCAATGTTCAAGATAGGGAAGGAGGATGAGGATTCAGGGGCTAGGTCGGGTTCGATTCAAACATCTCATGGGACGTTGAGGACACCTGCTTTTCTCCCGGTCGCCACCAAGGGCGTTGTCAAGACCCTGGACTTCCGTGATTTGGTTGACATGGGTGCTGAAGGTCTCATAGTCAATGCCTTCCATCTATGGCTCAGGGGGCTGGACGCGGTTGAAGATGCCGGAGGATTACACTCCTTCATGAAATGGAACCGACCGATTCTCACGGACAGTGGCGGATTCCAGATCATCAGGAAGGACTTCGATTTCAAGATATCTGACGAAGGTTTCCGGCTGAAGTCCCCCATCGATGGAAAGCTGGTTCTGTATTCTCCCGAGGTCTGCATGCAAGTACACTCTGTTCTAGGAACCGATGTTGCGTTCGTTCTCGATGATTGTCCCCCGCACCCTTCCAAGCCGGAACGTCTGGAGGTTTCAATTAGGAGGACCACTGAATGGGCAAGGAGATGCTTGAAAGCTAAGGGGGATCACCAGGTCTACGGCATCGTCCAAGGAGGGTCCGATTCTGATCTGCGGAAGCGCAGTTCGGAAGAGCTTTCGGGCATGTCATTCGATGGGTTCGGCATCGGAGGGCTTTCCATCGGCGAATCAAGAGAGGAGATGTACTCGGCCGTCGATGTCTCCCTATCCAATCTACCCACTGATAGGCCAAGGCACTTGATGGGCGTCGGATCACTGACAGAGATACTAGAATCCATTTCCCGCGGGATCGATATCTTCGACAGCGCCTTTCCGACAAGGAATGCAAGGCACGGTACGTTCTACACCCCGAACGGCAAGTTCGACATCAGGAAGCGGGAGTTCAACGGAAAGAAAGAACCCCTGGGAGAAGCTTGCGACTGTTTCACTTGCAGGAACTACACCGCTTCATACTTGTATCACCTTTACAAGGAAAGGGAAATGCTGGCCTACAGGCTCCTGTCCATTCACAACCTCCGAACCGTGATAAGTATGGTAGACGATTCAAGGAAAGCCATTGCGGACAACAGATTCGGGGAGTTCAAGGAAATGTATCTTACCCGGTCCCCGGCTTAGTCATCTCATCATTCGAAAGGCATATAATTCTAGTTTGCGATACCCCTATTGTGGCAGGCGGGACATATGAAAGAGAGTTGAAGCACATTCTGCACGGTGACTTGGATGTCATTGGGAGGGCAACTAGGAGTTGCAGCAACGAGGAAAAGGAGTGTTATCTGAGAATAACTGACAGGCCATTCGTTGTCTCCAGGGCAGCAGGGTCCATGGGTTTTGATCTGATTGCGTTGAGAGGTGACATTTCCTTCCCCATAGAGGTCAAGTCCTCAATCTCCAGAACCATCAGGTTCAGCAGGAGTGTGAAGAACCAGGACCAGGCAAAATGGATGATGGGGGAATGCGACCGAGCTGGTCTGTTCCCAGTCTACGCATACAGGCTCAAGAGGCAGAGAGGCGATTCGTGGA
Organism: Thermoplasmata archaeon; assembly: GCA_036477085.1. Taxonomy (GTDB): domain Archaea; phylum Thermoplasmatota; class Thermoplasmata; order RBG-16-68-12; family SOIM01; genus JAGLME01. The sequence goes on from JAZGCT010000075.1 coordinate 6,255, forward strand.
GAATATTCGCCTTGGAAACTGATGGATTAAGAGGTACTCTCAAGGTCATGTACAAGAGGATACCGAAGATCGAGAAGAGCGCTCTTGGCCATCACATTCTCCGTTGGGAAGACGGCATGCCATTGCACAAGTTCATAGATTATTTGTGTAGGTAGTCCGAAGTTGTGGTTCCAAAAACCTCGTTGTTCTTTTCGAACAACGACATTTACGAAGCTGGATATCAGGGTATTGGTTGGAGGACCTGCGACCGAATCCTAAGAATCACCACAAGGCTGCGAGTTGGCTCAGGTGGATCACACTCAAAGAAAAATCC